>NZ_JBZVFG010000022.1:0-15223 GCF_058402785.1 Candidatus Magnetaquiglobus sp. | reverse complement strand
GGTTGTGCTCGGATCGCTCCTTTTTTTTGATCAGAGGCCAACCATTCCAAACGACGCGGGATTACAATCCCATGCCCATCTGGATGTAGCCGCACGGGCAGGCCATGTGACACACATGGCAGCCGTTGCAACGGGTGTAATCGGTGTGCATCACCTTGCCCTTGGGACGCGAGTGATCCTTGGAGATCGCCTCACGCGGGCAGAAGATGCGGCACTGGTCGCACGCGAAACACAAACCACAGCTCATGCACCGCTTCGCCTCGGCCAACGCCTGCTCGGTGGTGATGGTCTGGGTGGTCTCGACGAACCCCTTGATCGCCTCCTCGACCGGCAGGGCCACCTCTTCGTTGCGCGGAGCCGGCTTGTAGTAGGCCAGACGCATCTGATCGGTCTTGATCGGTTTGCCCTTGGAGGGCAGTTGATACGGCGCGCCACCCTTCAAGAACCCATCGATGGCACGGGCCGCCACGCGACCATGCCCGACCGAACGGGTGGAGATCCCCAGACCCAGCACGTCACCGCCGGCGAACACCTTCGAGTCCTTGGTCTGATGGGTGTTGTTGGCGGAGATCCAGCCCCACTTGTTGGCGAATTCGGTCATGCCCTCTTCCAGTTCCGGCACCTGACCGATACCCATGATCAGGGTGTCGCAGGGGACCGTGAACTCGGAACCGGCCACCGGCACCGGACTGCGACGACCCGAGGCGTCCGGGGCCCCCAGTTCCATGCGCACGCACTGGATCGCCACCACGCGACCGCCCTGGGTCACCAGGCCGACCGGGGTGGAGAGCAGCTTGAACTCGATTCCCTCGTGCTCCGCCTCGACCACATCCTTGGCGATGGCCGGCATTTCGTCCTTGGTGCGACGATAGAGCAGGGTCACCTTGGAGTACTTGGAAACGCGACGCACGATGCGCGCCGAATCCATCGCGGTCTTTTCGGTGGAGATGGAGGTCTCCTGTTCCTTGGCCACGTCGTCCAGGGCCTGACGGGCCTTTTCATAGGCTTCGTCGTTGCCCGCGGCTTCGGCCTCGTCCATCTCGGCCTGCAAGCGCAACGACACGCGCGCGGCGTCCATGGCGCTGTCGCCACCACCGACCACCACCACCTGCGAGCCGATCTCCACCTTGGCGCCGGTGTTCACCCGGTTCAGGAAGCTGGCTGCGGTGAAGACGTTGGCGGAATTCTCGCCCTCCAGGTTCATCACGCTTCCCTTGTGGGCGCCGATGGCCAGGAAAACGGCGTCGAACTTCTCTTTCAGTTCCTGGAAGGAGATGTCCCGTCCGATGCGGACGTTGCACTTCAACTGCACGCCCAGATCGAGAATGTTCTGGATCTCCCCGTCCAGCACCTCTTGCGGCAGGCGATAGTCCGGGATGCCGTAACGCAGCATGCCGCCCGCCTTCTCGAACGCTTCGTAGATGGTCACGTCGTAGCCGCGACGGGCCAGTTGATAGGCGCACGACAGACCCGCCGGACCGGAGCCGACCACGGCCACGGACTGGTTCTTTCTCTCCTGGGTCAACATGGTCAGCTTGAGCTTGCGACGGAGACCATGATCTCCCACATAGCGCTCCATGTTGTTGATCGCCACCGAGCCGTCCGTCAACTCCTTGCGGTTGCAACCCTTTTCGCACGGATGCGGGCAGATGCGACCGTGGGTGGCCGGCATCGGGTTGGTGTCGGTGAGACGATACCAGGCTTGGTCCGTGGCCTCGTCCAGCGAGATCTTCGATTTTTCCGCCTGGGCGATCGTGGTCAGATAACCGCGAATGTCCTCGCTGCTCGGGCAGGCATCCCGGCAGGGAGGCAGACGTTGCACATAGGTCGGGCACTTCCAGCTGGTGCCGTTGCGGACGACGATCTCTTCCGCGACCCCCTTGTCCAACGTGGGCTCGAGGTCAGCCCTGGTAAACTCCTCGTTCAAAATCGTGGTGGATAAACCCATCTGTCAGGTCCCCTCGAAGCGTGAGAGAGAAAACTTTGCAAACGTGCATGATGGGGGGCGATGAGACCTGCCCCCCACCCGTGGCCCCCATGGAAGCGGGCCACGGTAAGCATCCTCTTTTTTCCGTCACAGGCGGACCATGGCGGAACGGTTCAGGTTGGACAGGGCTTCCGGGCCGTCGTCGATGTGGTAACGGGTGAACGGGAAGCCGGTCTTTTCGAAGAACCGTTGCCAACCGATGCGCTCGATCCACTCGCCAACCCGCTCCCAGGGTTTGCCGCTCTCCTTGTAGGCCGACAGGATGCGACGCACCGCTTCGCCCACCTCGGGCCAACGGGGCGGATTGTTCGGCAGACCCCACACCGCCAGTTTCATGAAGGCCGGCGGGGTGCGGGCATTGGAGACTTTGCCGCCCACCCAGATCGACAACGTGTCGGTTTCGGAGTCGCGGATCTCCATGCTCGGGCACTGACCGTGGCAGGCGCCGCAGTACATGCACTTCTCGTGAACCACCTCGACGGTTTCGTAACCGTTGACCACGGCGGGACGGATCGCCGCCGCCGGGCAGATCGCGACCACCTTCGGCAACTCGCAGATCTGCATGTTGGCGTGGTTGATGCGCGGTGGGTGATGGTGTTGCACGATGATGGCGATGTCGCCGTGGCTGGCGCAGTTGATCTGACAGCACGACGAGGAGATGTGGACGCGGTTGGGGAGGGTTTCGTTCTTGAACTCGTCGATCAACTCGTCCATCAGCGCCTTCACCGAACCGGCGGCGTCGCTGCCCGGCAGGTTGCAGTGCAGCCAGCCCTGGGTGTGGGAGATGTTGGAGACCGACGGACCCGTGCCGCCCAGCGGCCAGCCCAGGCTGTTTTCGACCGCGTTGACCAGGCCATCCAGGTCGTTCTTGTCGCCGCACAGGAACTCGACGTTGGAACGCGAGGTGAAACGCAGGAAGCCCTGGCAATACTTGTCGGCGATGTCGCACACCTTGCGCACCGTGTCGGCGCTCATGGTGCGGGGCGAACCGGCGCGGACCGAATAGAGCTTGTCCCCGTTCTTGGCGGTGTGCACCAGCACGCCGGGACGCAGACGATCATGGGATTCCCATTCGCCATAGTTCTTGGCCATGAGGGGATGGAGCATCTTGGTGTAATCGGGCGCGCCCTGGTCGCGGGGAGCCAATGGTTTGTTGCTCATGTTGAAAACTTTCCTTTCGATAAAGGGAGTTCACGTTCGTTCGGATTCGAAGGGATTCCCGGCGCGCGTCGGATCAAGCTTCAAGCGATCCGGCGCGCGGGGAGTCCATGAAGCGGGTCACGCGGTTTCGACCGCTTCGGCCTCGCGGTTCCAGACCGGGGGATTCTTCGTCTGCTCGCCCTCGAAACGGGTCGGGGCCAGCTCCTCGAACTTGATGTAGGGGGTGGTGCGCGGCTGACGGATCATGCGCGGATCCGGCTCCAGACCCACACCCTTCAAGAAGGTGCCCATGCCGACACGGTGGATGAATTCGCCGATGCGCTCGTGATCCATGCCGTTGTCGTTCCAGAACTCCCAAACCCGCTCGATGAAGCTGGTCAGTTCCTCGAGATCCTCGTCGGTCTCGAGCTTCATGAAGGGAACCAGTACCGAACTCAAGGTGTCGCCGATCTTCAGGGTGCGGTGACCACCCACCAGGATGGTGACGCCGCGATCCAGACCCGGCTTGAGGGCGTGATGCATCACGTTGATGCAGTGCATGCAACGCACGCAGTTGTCGTTGTCCACTTCCAGGGTCTTGCCGCGCACCGCCAGGCAGCGGGTCGGACAACGGGTGATCACGTTGTCGATGAGATATTCGAGGCCCTTCTCGTCGATGAACTCCGCGACCTTGGCCTGATCCACCTGCATCGGACCGCGCCAGGTGCCGATGATCGGCATGTCGGAGCGGAGCATGGAGTTGGCGCAGTCGTTGCCGCAGCCGGAGAGTTTGAACTTGAACTTGTAGACGAATTCGGGGCGGTGCAGGTAGTGGATGAAGGTATCGGTGATGTGCTTGGTGGTTTTCATCGTGTCGTAGCAGGCCATTTCGCAGCGGGCCTGGCCGACGCAGCACTGGAGGGTGCGCATGGCCGCGCCCGACCCGCCGATGTCCCAACCATCGTTCATCAGATCTTCGACGCACTGCAACGAACCGGCGTCGTCGAAGCCCAGCAGCAGCACGTCGCCGCTCATGCCGTGAAATTGCAGGATTCCCGCGCCATTGCGCTCGGAGGTGTCGGCCAGGTTGCGCAGCGCCTCGGTGGAGTAGACCCAACCCGGCGGCTCGATGACGCGCACGGTGTGGAAATTGGCCAGACCCGGATACTTGTCGGACAACTCGGAGACGCGGGCGATGATGCCGCCGCCGTAACCCGGAGCATTGATGATTTTGCCAAGCCAGTAGTTCCAGCGATTCTCATACGACTCTTCAAGCTGATTGAGCAGCTGGGCCACGACCGGTTTCTTTTTCGAATACTCCTTGAGATCGGAGAAGAAGCTCGGCCAGGGACCGCTCTCCAGCTCGTTGAGCAGAGGCGTATGCAGTTCCATTGCCTGGGATGTTTGGTTGCCACTCATTCTTCGCGCACTCCTCGTTGAAAAACGCCGTGATGGAACGGTTATCGAGCCGAATCTCTCCAACTGGCGATCTTGCTGCCCCCTCGGCATCGACAGAATCAGACAGGATTTTATGTTGCACTGCATTAGACAATCATGAAATTCCAATATTGTGATTTTCTCTTTGACATCACGACAAGGCAAGGAACTTTTTTTGCGCGGACCCGGATTTTCTCCGGGTCCGCGTGAGGGGGGAGGGGTGGGAATTTAAGGTTATATTTCGGGATAGTAGGAAAAAGGCGAAACTTAGACCAACGTGGCGGCATCCAGGGCCTGGGAGATGTCGGCCAGGATGTCGTCGATGTGTTCCAGACCGACGGAAAGACGCACCATGTCCTCCGAGACGCCGGCCTTTTTCAGCTCTTCGGGGGACAGTTGCCGGTGGGTGGTGCTGGCCGGGTGGCAGGCCAGGGATTTGGCGTCGCCGATGTTCACCAGGTGGGTGATCAGTTTCAGGGAGTCGATGAATTTTTCACCGCACTTGCGGCCTCCCTGCACGCCGAAGGTCAGAATCCCGGAAGCCTTGCCATTGAAATAACGGTCCACCAGGCCGCGATCCGGGTGATCCTGCAAACCGGCGTAGTTCACCCAGGCCACCTTGGCATGACCCTGCAGGTGTTCGGCCACGGCCAGGGCATTGGCGCAGTGGCGCTCCATGCGCAGGGCCAGGGTTTCGATCCCTTGCAGAATCAAAAAGCTGTTGAACGGCGAGATCGCCGCCCCCATGTTGCGCAGCGGCACCACCCGTGCCCGTCCGATGAAGGCGGCGGCGCCGAGGGCCTCGGTGTAGGTGACCCCGTGATAGGAGATGTCCGGCTCGTTCAGGCGGCGGAAACGGGTTTTGTGTTCGGCCCACGGGAATCGTCCGGAATCGACCAGAATGCCGCCGATGCTCGTGCCATGTCCCCCCATGTATTTGGTGAGCGAGTGGATGATGATGTCCGCGCCGTGATCGAACGGACGGCAGATGGCCGGCGTCGGCACGGTGTTGTCCACGATCAGCGGCACCCCCCTGGCATGACCCACCTGGGCCAGGGCCGCCAAATCGACCACGTTACCGAGGGGATTGCCGATCGATTCCACGAAGATCGCCTTGGTGCGTTCATCGATCAACGCGGAGAAGCTGGTTGGTTCGCGGTAGTCGGCGAAGCGCACCTCGATGCCCAGTTGCGGCAGGGTGTGGGCAAAGAGATTGTAGGTTCCGCCGTAGAGGGTGCTCGAGGCGATGATGTTGTCCCCGGTTTCGCAGATGGTGAAGATGGCGTAGGTGATCGCCGCCTGGCCCGAGGAGAGCGCCAGCGCGCCGATGCCCCCTTCCAGTTCCGCCACGCGCTGTTCGAGCACGGCGGTGGTCGGGTTCATGATGCGGGTGTAGATGTTGCCCGCCACCTTCAGGTCGAACAGATCCGCCGCGTGCTGGGTGTCGTCGAAGGCGTAGGAGGTGGTTTGATAGATGGGCACCGCCACGGATTTGGTGGTCGGTTCCGGACGGTAGCCGGCGTGAATGGCCAGGGTTTCCAGTTTCATGGGTTCACAACTCCTTTTGTTCAAGTTGATATCCGATCATCGGCTCTTCCGGTCCGCTTTTTCGAAATACCGGAAACCGTTGCGCCCGCGTTCCTTCACCGCGTACATCGCCATGTCCGCGCTTGCCATCAGGGCATCCCCGTCGGCTCCGTGCGCGGGAAAGAGCGCAATGCCGATCGACGCGCCCACCGTGACCTTCTCTCCCGCCACATCGATCGGTTGCGAAACGGACTGCACGATCTTTCCGGCCACCCGACCGGCGGCGGCGGGGTCGGCCAGATCCGACAGGATCACCGCGAATTCGTCCCCGCCCATGCGCGCCACCAGATCCGAGGCGCGCAGACAGACGCGGATGCGCTGGGTGGAGGTGATCAGCACCTGATCGCCGGCGGCATGGCCCAGGGTGTCGTTGACCTCCTTGAAGTGGTCCAGATCGATCAGCATCAGGGCCAGGGGCTCCTGGCCGCGGGTGGCCTGGGCCAGGGCATGGGTCAGATGTTCGGCGAACAGCACCCGGTTGGGAAGCGAGGTCAGGAGATCGTGATGGGCCAGATGCTGCATCCGCTCCTCCAGCCGCTTGCGCTCCAGGATGCCGGCCAGGGTGAAGCCCACGTTGGCCAGGAACGCCTCCTCCTCGGCGGTCTTGACGTGAGCCGGGTCCAGATAGAGGTTCATCACCGCCAGAACCCTGCCGCGCGAGACGATCGGCAGACAGTAGTGACCGTGATCGGGCATGCCGTCGAAGCGGTTCTCGTGCTGGCCATCCACGTTCTGGACGTGCAACAGCCGCTTTTCGACCGCGGCCCGTCCACACAGACACCAACCGGGCCGGACCGTGCGGCAGGCTTGTTCGTTCTGGGGGGTGAGTCCGTCCGAGGCCATCATCCGCAAGGTGCCATCCTGTTCGTCGGCCAGGAAGATCGCCCCCCGGTGCTCCAGACGCAGAAACGGCACGGTCAGGACGATGTGCAGGGCCACTTCGAGCTGTTTTTGCAGCGACAAGGGTTCCAGGGAGCTTTCCAGCAGCGCACTCAACGCCAGACGGCGCGCCTGGGAGCGCAGGTTGGCCTCGTCGAGACGGTTCAGTTCGCGGCCCATTTGCTGCATGGCGTGCAGGAGAATGCCGATCTCATCCTTGGGGATATGGTCGATGGTGGCGTTCAGGTTGCCCGCCGCGATCTGGCGGGAGAACTGCACCCCCGACTTGAGGGAGCGCAGGATCGAGCGGGTGAGCGTGAACACCATCAGACCCGCGCTCAGAATGGCCAGAACCACGAAGATCGTGTGCAGCCGTTCGGTGTAGGCCAGATGGGTTTCCTGTTTGCCCAGGCGTACCGACAGTCGGGCATCGAACCGTTCGTGGAGCTGTCTGGCCAGGGGGACGAGTTGTCGTTCCGTTTGTTCGACGCGCTCATCCCAGGAGTGGACGGGGATTTGTCCGAGGGCCTCGAATCGATCCAGATAGGTCTGGGTGAGTTCACCGATCTCGTGCCACGATTCGTGTTCCGCGCCGGAACTCTGCGAGCTTTCGTCGCGGACCATCTGCCCGAGGCGGGTCATCCAGTCGCGGGTGAGGTCCGCCCATTTTTCGTCCTGACGCAACAGGTAGTTCTTTTCATGTCGCCGAGCTTCGAGCAGCGCCTCGCGCATCTGCCGGACCCGTTCCTGACCCCGCTCCATGCCGACCAGGATCTGCATGTTCTGCCAGGCCAGCATGGACAAGAGCAGCACCAGACCGACCGTGCCGCCGAAGCCCAGTCCCAATTTGTGATGGATGTACATGCCGACAGCCCCGTGTCCCCTCCATGCGTCCGTGGCTCGCGCGTCAAGATCCTCCGACGATCCATCGCGCCCCAGGGGGCATCATGGCGATGATTCGTCGAAAATTCAAGCGATCGTCCTTGGATCAAGCGGTTCGGTCCGGATCGAGCAACCTTTCGGCTTCCCGGATGATCTCCGGGATCCGTTTGGAGTTGCGCGCGAAAATCGCCTCGCGAATGCGTTCGAACACGGTTTTGTGCGGACATTCGTAAGGCGAGCAGAGCGCGGACAAGGTGTCGCACATGGCGACGATCCGCGCGGATTCGAACAGGGGCAGGGTGGCGATTTCGACCAGTCCGGCGCGCAACCGTTCCGTCAACCCCTCGGGCAGAGGCTCCTGTCCCGGCACGAACGGCGCGGGGGTGGAGTCGCCGGGCTTGCGGGTCAGGTAGGCCGCCAGCATCGGGATCAACCGGGCCAGATCGACCGGCTTGGTCAGATAGTCCGAAACCCCTGCCTCCAGGGCCTCCTTCTCCCGTTCCACGAAAGCGTCCGCCGACAGGCCGATCACCGGGATGTTGGCGGTTTCCGGGTGGTTTTTCAGCATCCGGGTGGCGGTCAGGCCATCCATGATCGGCATGTGGAGGTCCATCAGGATCAGATCCGGCAACCACTCCCGCGCTTTTTCCACCCCGTGCCGTCCATTTTCGGCCACCGTGGCGGTCAATCCCACCTCGTCGAGCACGGCCAGAAGCATCTCCTGGTTCATCGGATTGTCCTCGATCAGGAGAATTCGCGCCTTGGGATCGAATCGGTATTCGCGCCAGTTGAGGCCGTCGCCGTCCTGGGCCGGGGGTGCGGCCTCCTGCAAGGGGAGGCGCACCCGGAAGGTGGAACCGACCCCCTCGTGGCTGTCCACGTAGACGCTCCCCTCCAGCATCCCGGTGAGGCTGCGCACGATGGCCAGGCCCAGTCCGGTGCCGCCGTGACGGCGGGTGGTCGAGCCATCCGCCTGTTCGAACGGTTCGAAGATGGCGTTGAGCCGTTCGCGTGGGATGCCGATCCCCTGATCCTCGACCTCGAACATCATGAATCCCCCGTCGCGCACCGCGCGAATCGTCACGCTCTTGCCGCGCGGGGTGAACTTGATGGCATTGCCCACCAGGTTCATGAGGATCTGGTTGATGCGGGTGCGGTCCGAGTGGACATGACGGGGCAGTTCCGGGTCCAGCGCATAGTGGAGCAGCACCCCCTTTTCGGCGGCGCGATCCTTGGCGACCTGATAGAGGCTCTGCACCAGGAGGGCGATGTCGATGTCCTCCTTGTCGAGTTCCACCTTGCCGGCTTCGATCTTGGCCAGATCCAGGACGTTGCTGATGATTTCGGTGAGGTTGTCTCCGCTGACGCGGATGTTCTCCAGATAGCGCATGAAACGGGGTGAGATCTGGCTTTGATGCTTGAGCAGGATGCGGGAGAAGCCGACGATGGCGTTGAGCGGGGTGCGGATTTCGTGGCTGACGTTGGCCAGAAAGGCGGTCTTGGCACGGTTGGCGCTTTCCGCCTCCTCCTTGGCCTGGCGCAGATCGGCCTCGACCCGCTTGCGTTCGATGAGGCCGGCCAGGGTGTTGGCCACGGCGGTGAGAAACGTCTCCTCTTCGGCCAGGCGGGAGTGTCCCACGGTGAGATAGAGGTTGTAGACCCCCAGCAACTCCCCCCGCGACAGGATCGGCACGCAGTAGTGACCATGGGGCATCATGCCCGGATAGCGGACGTCGTGTTCCGGCCCCACGCAGTCGGCGAAGTAGATGCGCGCATCCTGGGCCGCCCGTCCGCACAGGCAGAAGCCCGGTTCCACCACCTGGCAGTGGGAGATCAGACTGGCGGAGAGCCCTTTCTGGACCACCAGGGAGAGCCGTTTGGTGGATGGATCGGCCAGGAAGATCGCCCCGCGCGCCTGTACCGCCAGCCACGGCACATCGAGGATGATGTCCAGTGCCCGTTGCAGGAGTTCCTCCAGGGAGATGGGTTCCAGGGCGGTTTGCAGCAGGGTGTTGATGGCCAGACGTGACTGGGAGGTGCGTTCGTTGTGGCGCACCAGTTCGCGCAGGGTCTCGACCTCCGCGGAGAGATCCTGGTAACGGGTTTCCAGTTCCGTGCCACCGGTTGGTTCCCGATTGTCCTTGTCCTTGTTTTTTTTTCGTTTGCCCGAGTCGGATTGTTGTTCCAGCTGGCTGCGGGCCGCCTCGAGGTCGGCGCGGGTCACCACGCCCACGAACCGCTCTTCCTCCATGACCGGCAGGACCGGACGGTTGCTTTGGGTCATGCGTTCGAGGACGACATTCAACTCCTCGCCCGCCCGCACCAGGGGACCGCCGGAGAGACCGCGACCGGCCTGAATATCCTCGAGCGTCAGGATTCCCGCGAACGCCTCGTGTCGGAAGATGACCAGAAAGCCATGTCTGGCGATTTCACGGGCTGCCGCCACCCGTTCGGCCCCGGAGCGGGCCATGGGATAACGTTGCCGCACAAAGCCGGCGATTTTCATCGATTCCTCCCTGCGTGGCATCCCGCCCTTGCATCTGGACGGGATCGCGTGCCAAATAATGGATCGCACGGCGCGTCCGGTGCATGTCGGGTCCGGAATGTCGAACGTTGCCAAGAGGCTGAACTGCTTTGTTGAGTTACGACAATCCAGCATCCCACAATTACCACTTGATGTACAGAACTAATTTACCCGGTGCGGGAGCGCTTCAACCCCTCGCGTCGTCCTGTTCGCAAGGACGGGGGATGCGTTCCAACCGTGACCGGATGGGGACCACGGGAAGTTATCAGCGTGTTGACACTTGACAAAATCAATAAAAATCTTGGCGGACGCCAACTGTTGGATCAGGCGGAGTTGCTGATCAACCCAGGGGAACGGGTGGGTCTGATCGGTCCGAACGGCACCGGCAAGACCACGTTGTTGCGCATGATCCTGGGCGAGATGGAGTGCGATGCCGGCTCGATCCGGATGCGGGGCGGGGTGCGGATCGGATTGTTGCGCCAGGAGATTCAGGACGACAGTCAGACCCTGATGGCCATGACCCTGGCCGGCGACCCGGAGTTGACCGGATTGCGCGGCGAACGCGACGTGATTCAACACCATCTGCTCGATCCGACCCGCGCTGCGGAGCACGATGCGCTGGTGGCCCGTCTCGGGGAGATCGATCTGCGTCTGGCCACCCTGAATGCTTATGCCGCCGAATCGCGCGCTGCCGCGATCCTTACCGGTCTGGGGTTTGCGCCGGAGGATCCCTCCCGTCCGCTGGGCAGCTTCTCCGGAGGCTGGCGGATGCGGGCGCAGCTGGCGCGGTTGCTCTTCTGGGCGCCCGATCTGCTGCTGTTGGACGAGCCGACCAACCATCTGGATCTGGAGTCCGCCGCTTGGCTGGAGAACCATTTGAAAAAGAACGCCGGCGCCCAGGCGTTGGTGATCGTCTCCCACGACCGTTCGTTTCTCAATCGCGCCACCAACGTCACCGTGGAGTTGGAAAACGGACGCCTGACCCGTTTTTCCGGCCCCTTCGACGCCTGGCTGGAGCAGAAGGCCATGAACCTGCAAACCCTGGAGAAGTCCGCCGCGCGCATCAACCGGCGTCGCGAGGAGTTGGAGTGCTTCGTCCGACGGTTTCGTGCCAAGGCCACCAAGGCCAAACAGGTGCAGAGCCGGGTGAAGATGCTCGCCAAACTGGAGCCGGTCCCGAAGGCCGCCCCCGGCGTCGGGCCGCCGCGCATCCGGTTTCCCACCCCGCCGGCCTGCGGCATGGATGTGCTCAAGACCCGCCGGCTCAAGAAGGGATACGGTGACAAGCTCATCCTCGACGATGTGGGGCTGGAACTCAAACGGGGTGAGAAGATCGGTCTGGTGGGGATCAACGGCGCGGGCAAGAGCACCCTGCTCAAACTGATCGCCGGCGACCTCACCCCCGACTCCGGACAGGTGCTCCTCTCCGAGCGCATCAAGGTGGCCCGTTTCGCCCAGCACGCCCTCGAAACCCTCAATCCGGCCCAGACCGTGCTCGAATCCGCCGCCACCGCAGCCCCGGACCATTTCGGGGATACCGCCCTGCGGACGCTGTTGGGAGGGATGCTTTTTTCCGGGGATGCGGTGAAAACCAGGGTGGCGGATCTCTCCGGCGGGGAGCGGGTGCGGCTGGCCCTGGCCCATCTGTTTCTGTCCGGAGCCAACTTGTTGTTGCTCGACGAGCCGGCCAACCACCTCGACATGGCGGCCCGCGCCGCGCTCGAGGAGGCGCTGATCGACTATCCGGGGGCCCTGATCCTGGTGACCCACGATCGGGATCTGATGGAGGCCAGTTGCGATGTCCTTTGGGTGGTCGCCAACGGCAAGGTGACGGTCTGGGAGGGGACGCTGGAGGGCTATCTGGAGCAGGCGATCCGCGATGAGCCGGCGGGTGGCGCGAGCGGCGCGGCGCTGGCCGTTCAGGCGGGGCGCGATCCCCGCGATCCCCGCGAGATCCGTCGTCTGACCGCCCAGGTGCGCGACCGGTTGCGCGCCGAAACCCAGCAGGCCAGGAAGCGTCTGGAGAAGCTGGAAAAGGAGATCGAGACCCTGGAGGCGGAGCAGGGGCGGATTCAGGCCGTTCTGGCCGATCCCGAGGCCTATGCCGACGCCGCGCGCGCAAGCCTGAAAAACGACGTGGCGCGCCTCGGGCAACTGGAGGGGCGGCTGCTTGCGGCGATGACCACCTGGGAGGCGTTGTCCCTGGAGATCGCGGCCCAGGAGTCGGAAGCGGAGTCCGAGCTGGCCCGGATCCGCGCCGGCGAGGGGTGATCCCCATCCTAACGTCCCGCAGCTCATGCGCGCTCGCTCCGGGATCCGCGCCGGCGAGGGGGCTCCCCGCGCGGGGAGCCGGCCTGGGAACGATCGGTCAGGGCGGGGTTTTGTCCATCGTGCGATTGATGTTTGCAGATGGAGGAATCCAGGTTATGATGACCATTCCTGAAAAATCCATCGGCACCCTGTGATCTTGGCGAGCCATGAGTTCCCAAACCGTCCCCCTGGAGCACCATCCCGCCTCGCGTCTGGACCCACGCCGCGTGCGTCGGGCCATGGGGCGCGCCGCGCCGGTCGAAAACGATGATTTCCTGGCGTTCGTCAACCAGCGTCTCGTGGAGCGCGTCACCGAGATCCGTCTGGATTTCCCAACCATCCTCGAGTTGGATCGCGTGCCCGGTCATGCCGCTCAACTGTTGCGCGCCCAGCTCCCGGACGCCCGCGTGATCGTCCAGGGATTGGCCGCGCCGCGCCCGGATGCCTGGTCCACATCCCCCACGCCCCAGGATCCACATCCGCCCCGCGCCCTGGTCGGGGATCCGGTCAAACTCCCCTTCGCGACCCACACCTTCGATCTGGTGATCGCCAACATGACCCTGCACTGGTCTGCGGATGCCATGCGCGCTCTGCGGGAGATCCGGCGCGTGCTCAAGCCCGGCGCGCCGCTGTTGCTGGCCACCATGGGGCCGGCCACCCTCTCCGAGTGTCGCGCGGTGCTGGCCGAAATCGATCAGGCGCGGCATGGACGAGTCTGGCCGCGCATTCCGGAGTTCTTCTCCCTGGCCGATCTCGGGGATTTGTTGGGTCTGGCCGGTCTGGCCCGTCCGGTGGTGGATCGCGAGATGATCCGACCCCGTTTCGAGGATGTCGAGCATCTGTTGTTCGAGCTGCGTCGCATCGGCGCGACCAACGCCCATCGGCACCGTCCACCTGGGCTGATGGGTAAGGGAACCCTCCGCGAGCTGGCGCGGCGGTGTGACCCGCGCCACGCCGATCCGTCCGCCACCGGGCTGCCGGTCACCCTGGAGATCCTGTTCGCCCACGCATGGAAGCCATGAACCGGATTTTCTTCCGGTATCAACCATCCCTTGAACGCGAGTCAACCCCCAATGTCCGAAACAGTCCCGATTCCGGAAGGCGATTTCCTCTCCAAGCTGACCGTTCTCTATGTCGAGGATGATCCGGATATCCACCGTCTGCTCGATCGGGTGATCCAGGCCCATGCCGGGGCCCTGGTCACCGCCCGCGATGGCGAGGAGGGGTTGCGGCTGTTCGAACTCAAGCGACCGGATATCATCATCACCGATATTCTGTTGCCCACCCTCGACGGTCTGGAGATGACCAGGCTGATTCGTGACCTGGAACCCGAGATTCCGATCATCGTCACCACCGCCCACAGCGACGCCGAGTTTTTCATGCGCTCCATCGATCTGGGGATCGATCGCTATGTGCTCAAGCCTACCGCGCCCCAAACCCTCCTCAAGGCGCTGCAACACTGCGCCAAGGCCCTGAGACATCGCCGGGAGACCGAATCGGCCAACCGCTACGTCCGTTTCATCCTGGATATCCAGCCCAATCTGCTCCTGGTCACGGAGCGCGAGCGGCTCGAATACATCAACCGCGCCTTTCTGAATCTGTTGGGGTTCCAGTCATTGGAGCAGTTTCTGGTCAGCGGCGCGCGGTTGGGGGAGCGGTTGCTGGATCGGGCCGGCAAGCCCCTGGTCGATCCTTCTGCCAGCCCCAACGCGAATCACTGGTTGACGACGCTCCTGAACGTCTCGCAGGAGCATGGGGTGGTTCATCTGCGCCGCGCCGATCAACCCCAGAGTCGGGTCACCCCCTACGCGATCACCTTCAATGCCCTGCCGGAGCTGAATCGATACATCTTCTCCTTTTCGGATGTGACCCATCTGGAGAAGGAGAAACAGCAGCTCGAGATCCAGGCATTCACCGATTCTCTGACTGGAACCTGCAACCGCGCCCGTCTGCAAGGGGTGCTCAACGCCGAGTTGCGGCGTTCGCAACGTCATGAACTGCCCTTGTCGGTGATCCTGTGCGACATCGACCATTTCAAGCGGATCAACGACCGGTTCGGTCACCAGACCGGGGATGACGTGTTGCGACAGGTGTCGGCGTTGATGGCCGCCAACATCCGCGCCGAGGATGTGTTGGCCCGCTGGGGTGGCGAGGAGTTCATGATCGTTTCGCCGCAGAACGATCTGGAGAGTCAGCGGCTGTTGGCCGAGAAGCTGCGCGGCCTGATCGAATCCACCTTCATTCCCACCGTGGGGAACATTACCTGTAGTTTTGGCGTGGCGCAACGGCGCGACGACGATACGATTCGCGATCTGACCGAGCGGGCCGACCGGGCGTTGTATGCCGCCAAGGAGGGGGGACGCAACCGGGTGGAGGTGAATCCGGAGAGTCTGGCGTGACGATGGCAGACATGCGTGATACTTGGTCTTCGCGCCAGCATCAACCCTGGCTGGCGTGGGACTTCTGCATCAACTCCA
>NZ_JBZVFG010000021.1:14820-63068 GCF_058402785.1 Candidatus Magnetaquiglobus sp. | reverse complement strand
TCGGCTGATCCTCGGTGCCGGTCGCATCGCTCAATACCAACGTTGGCTGATCGGCGACAGCTTGAACATTCACATTCACGGTTTGGGTGGTGGTCGATGTCTCCCCGGTTTGCGGTTCGGTGACCACGCTGCGCACGGCCAACGAAAAATCCACATCCGAGTTTTCCGGCGGGGTCAGCACCAGATCCTTCAGGTCCTCGACCCGCAACTCCCAGCGTCCATCGCCCAGATCCTCACCGGCGGACAGGGTGGCACCCTCCGGGACGCCTTCGATGTAAATCTTGACCGTCTCGCTGGAGTCGGTCTGGTTGATTTCGATGTTCAGCGGTATGCCACTGTCCTCCTGGCCCACGACATCGGAGGTCTCCATGGTGATGCCATCCAGACGCGCCACGGTCTGGGCATCATCAATCGGACCGGATTCTTCCTCGGGTTCGGGTGTCTCTTCTTCTGGAGAAGACGTGCCGACATCCGGTTTTTCGGTGACCTCCGGAGCGGGAGGTGGAGCGGCCACCACCGGGGGCGCGACCTCGACGGAGGGCATATCGGGCTGATTGTTCGCTCCCGCCGAATTCGCGACGGGAGCGTTCCGTTCCTGGGTAGCCGCGGCGTCAGGTGCGGTCTGAGGCGTGACGGACTGGCCAGACACGTCGGTCTCGCCACGAATCCCGGTGTCGCCGGACTGGGACTCCTCACCGGTGGCGGCTTGATCGGGACGTTGGGACTGTTCCCGGTCGGCGGGGGCATCATCCTCCTCGCCGGGCTTGGACTCTTCCGCGACCGATCCCGACTGGGCGATGGCCTGTTCGATATCCTTTCGGCTTCCCATCTGCACGCTACCCATCACCACCATCTGCTCGGCAACGGTGTCGGACTGTTCGTTGGGATTCTCCTCGGCGGACAGGTCAACGCTCTTCACGTCTTGAAGAACGGTCATGTCATCGAGATTTTGACGATCCTCCTCGATGCCGATTTCATCCTTTTCGTTTTGCTGATTGTCAGACATGGCCGCACCCGCTTGGTTAACGTGACCGGAAACTGGCATGATGGGAAGATCCCCCTCACCCCCACCTAATAAATCACTTTGCAAGTTCTTCACAGCAAAAAAAATTTTCCTTACAGTTAATATACATTCATACTGCTTGAATTGGCTAGATAAAAAAGCTATCCTAGATCATAAGTGATAGAGAAGTCGGTTTGTAAAAGCTTGCCAATCTTGACATATCTGCAATGCAATTCTGACGGAAAGAATGTTTGTGGCATGAAAAAAACAAAACTATTCCATGGGGTTGGATGGCCAAAAACTCTAATTCCGAAAAACTTGATTGGCCGAAACATGTTGGACCTGGTGATAACTTCAACAGTCCTGAACGTGTTGGCGCTCGCCCTACCCCTGACCATGTTGCAAATCTATGACCGCATCCTGCTTTTCGAGGCGATCACCACCCTGGGACTGCTCACGACCGGCGTCTTGACCGCCATCCTGCTCGAGGCCATTCTGAAAATGGTCCGATCCTACGTCGGCAGCTGGCTCGGCGCCCGATTCGAACATCTGGCCGGATGCACCGCCGTCTACCGTCTGCTCGCCTCCAGCCTCGGACACATCGAACGCCAGGGCTCCGGCGCCCATCTGGAACGCATCAACGGCATTCACGCCCTCAAGGATTTCTACGCCGGCCAGGCGGTGCTCACCCTGCTGGATCTCCCCTTTGCCGTGCTGTTCCTGGTTCTGATCTATTATCTGGCCGGCTGGCTGGTGGTGATTCCGATCTTCATCTTCGGTCTGTTCATCGGCGTTTCCTTCCTGATCAGCCGCTGGCTCTACGATGCCGTGCAAAAACGAACCCTGTGGGAAGACCGACGCATCGACTTTCTGATCGAGGTTCTCAACGGGGTCCACTCGATCAAGGCCATGGCCATGGAAGCCATGATGCTGCGTCGCTATGAAAAATTGCAGGAGAGCTGTTCCAACGTCTCGCAACAGGTGGGACTGCTCGGGGTCACCTCGGGCAATCTGGGCATGCTCTTTTCGCAACTCAACATGGTGGCGGTGGTGGGTCTGGGATGTCTGATGGTCATCGAACAGAAACTGACCATCGGTGGACTGGCTGCATGCAGCATGCTTTCCGGACAGGCGATCCAACCCTTGCAGCGCGCCTTCGGCATCTGGGCCCGTTTCCAGTCGATTCGCGTAACCCGGGACCGGCTGGCGATCCTCTTCGATCTGCCCCCCGAATCCGACGCCGAGACCCCGGAACTGGACTCCGTGGCCGGGGGTCTGGAGATGCGGGATGTCTCGTATCGCTTCGCACCCGACAAACCACCGATTCTGGAGAACATCAACCTGACCGTCGCACCGGGCGAGACCATCGCCATCTCCGGAGGCAACGGCAGCGGCAAGACCACCCTGTTGTGGCTGATGCAAGGCGCGTTGCGCCCCTCTTCGGGAGCGGTGTTGATCGATGGCCGAGATATCGCCGAATTCGATCCCTCCAGTGTCCGCGGGAAAATCGCCTATCTGCCGCAATCCGGCATTCTCTTCAAAGGGACGATCATGGACAACCTGACCATGTTCCGGCCCTGGAAGGATACCGAGGCCGAATCCTTCGCCAGCCGGTTGGGGCTGCTGGATTTCGTCACCAAGATGCCCAACGGCTTCGAAACCCTGGTCGATGACGGTGCCGCCGAGATTCTGCCTCAAGGAGTCAAACAGCGCATCGCCATCGCCCGAGCGCTCCTCGACCACCCCAATCTGGTGCTCTTCGACGAGGCCAACACCTCCATCGACAGCCGGGGCGACGAAGAACTCAAGCAGGAGTTGATGCGTTTTCACGGCAAGGTGACCCTGATCATGGTCAGCCACCGCCCTTCGCTGGTTGCTCTGGCCGACCGGATCTACCGAATCCAGGATCGCACCCTGGTGCAGCAGGAGAAAAAGGAGAACAAACCACCCCCGCCTCCCGCACCCGGAGACCCCGCACCCGTCACGCCGCCGCCAGCCGTCACGCCACGACCTCCCGCACCCGTCACGCCGCCGCCAGCCGTCACGCCGCCGCCAGCCGTCACGCCGCCGCCCACCGTCACGCCGCCACCAGTCGTGACGCCTTCAACGGCGACTCCGCTCCGGCAGACGCCCAAGACGAACGCCTCCGCGCCCGTCGCGCCACCCGTTCAAACCGGGCGCGTCGATGCCAGGACGGAACCGACTCCGCAGTCCACCAACCCACCAACATCGGCACAGCCCCAACCGGAACAAGCTCCCACGCCTCCCGGACCGCCGATCCCGCGCCCGCTCCAGATCACCTTGCCGGAAAACCGGATCAAACCACCCTCGGCCCCAGGCACGCCGCAAGCGGGCAGTCCGCCCGCCCCGAATCCGGCACAGGCCTCCACGACGGATCAGACCAGACCAACGCCGGTCCGCCTGCCCGTACCGCCCAAGGGGGCTGACGAGACTTCAGGCCCGCGTCCGAATTTCAGGGAGTTGTTGCGCGCCAAGACCGCGGGGCAGCCCCCGCCCCCGCCCGCGACCAGCCAACCCGAACCCCTGGCCGTGACCCTGACCAAACCGGGGACCGCTCCGACCCGGCAGGCGAGGTCTGGAACGACTGACGACACGCCGACGCGACACGCAGTCCAGGGAATGGATCACGCCAGACCGGCTGGGCTGGCGACGGGCGGGACGAATGGCGACGTTTCGGATCCGCATGCTGCGAACGAGTCTGGCCAGGAGAGCGACGCGGACGTGATCACCAAACTTGCCTTCTTGAATTCCGGCGAGAAAAAGCCATGATGAAACGTCCGCAAGAGTCGCTGATCGACTATCCCAAGCCGAGCGGCATTCTGGAGGAGTTCGCGCGTCTGTCGGACTTCGGGGCCTGTCTGGTGCCGTTGCTGCACGCCCTCGGCTATCGCGGCGACCTGCGCCATGTGGCCGAGGCCCTGCCCCACTTCGCCGAATCCCTGGATCTGACCGCCATGCGCAACGTCATGGCCAACCTGACCTTCCAGAGCCATGAATTGCGCATGGCACTGACCGAAATCGATCCACGCCTGATGCCCTGTCTGTTCGTGCCCGATGACCGGGGCGCCATGGTCATCTACGAGCAGATCGGGGATCTGTGGCTGATCTTCGATGGCGCAACCGGGCAGATCGGTCGGATTCCACCCATGAATATCCAGGGATCGGCCTTTTTCTTCAAAATCTTCGACCACGAACTCATGTCCCTGGAGCAGAACCGCATCGGCTGGCTGCGCATGGCCACCAACCGTTTCCGACGCTACTTCTACTTCATCGTCGGACTCACCGCCGCCATCACCGTCCTCCAGATCGCCCCGCCGCTTTACTCCATGGCGGTCTACGACCGGGTGATCGGCTCCCACTCCATGCAGACCCTGGTCTATCTGGTGATCGGCGTGCTGCTCGCCCTGGGCTTCGACTGGATGCTCCGCGCCATGCGCGCCCGCATCCTCATGCACGTCGGCGCCCACATGGACAGCATCGTCAGCAGCGCCATCTTTCTGCGCATCCTCTCGCTCATCCCCTCCTACACCGAACGGGCCCCGATCGGCTCCCAGGTGGCACGGGTCAAGGATTTCGACAACGTACGCGAATTCTTCACCGGTCCCCTGGCCCTGGTCTTTCTGGAGATGCCGTTCACCATCGTCTTCATCGTGGTCATGGCCATGCTGGCCGGGTCTCTGGCCCTGATCCCCGCCATCACGGCACTGCTGTTCCTGGTGCTCTGGTTCGTCATGACCCCCCTGGTCGATAACGAAGGGGCCAAGGCACGACGCGCCCGCGCCAAACATCAGGAGTTCACGGTCGAGGTGCTCAACAAAATCCGCGCCATCAAATACCTGGGCGCCGAGGAGATGTGGTTCGAACGGTTCCGGGAACTCTCCGCCGAGGCGGCCATGCAGAACTTCCGCTCCTCGCTGATCACCGCATCCGTGAACACCATCGCCCAACTGCTGGTGGTCGCCTCGGGCCTGGTGACGGTCAGCCTCGGCGTGCTGCGCGTGCTGGCCGCCGAAATGACCGTCGGGGGACTGGTGGCCTCCATGATCCTGGTGTGGCGCGTCCTGGCCCCTTTGCAAAGCATTTTCTTCGCCATGACCCGCATGGAGCAGATCCGCTCCAGCGTCAAGCAGATCGACGGACTGATGAACGTCAAGCCGGAGTTCGAAGCCTATGCCCCCATCGAACCGATCAAGACCTTCAAGGGCGCGGTCAGTTTCGTGCGCGTCAGCCTGCGCTACACCAACGAGGCCGAGCCGGCCCTGATGGGCGTGAGCTTCGAGGTGAAACCGGGCGAGGTGGTGGTGGTGGTCGGCAGCAACGGCTCGGGCAAATCCACCATCATCAAGCTGCTGGCCGGACTCTACGTTCCCCAGGCCGGCAGTATCCGCGTCGATGGACAGGACATCCGCCAGATGAACCCCATCGAACTGCGTCACGCCGTGGCCTATGTGCCGCAACGCTGCGATCTCTACCACGGCACCATCGCCCAGAATCTCCGTCTGGCCCACGCCACCGCCAGCCTGGAAGAGCTGGAGGAGGCATGCCGCAAATCCGGGGCCCTCGAAGATGTGCGCGCCCTGCCGCGCGGCTTCGATACCCGCATCGGCGACAACACCGGACTGCTCTCCTCGAGTCTGATTCAAAAACTCTCCCTGGCACGCGCCTATCTCAAGCCGTCGCAACTGTTTTTGTTCGACGAACCGGCCAGCGCCCTGGACTGGGAGGGGGATCAAGCCTTCCAGAAAGTGGTGAACGGGTTGCGCGGCAAGGCAACGGTGTTTATCGTGACCCATCGTCCCAGCCACATGCGGTTGGCCGATCAACTGTTCTTCTTCGATCAGGGGTATCTGAAACTCGCCGGACCACCCGGCGAGGTGTTGCCCAAGATTCCCCAAAACCTGATCTGACCCCCACGGAACCGAATCTCGATGTCCTCCGAACCCGCCACCGAATCCAAAACCATCCCGACCGGAAATCGTCAACAACGCTTTCTGGCCCAATCCATGATCCTGGAAGAGGGCGGCTTGCCGCTGCTGATTCGCGCCACGGGCCTGTCGATCTCTCTGGCGGTGGTGGTCTTTCTGGTCTGGGCCTCCTTTTCGGTGCTCGAGGAGATGGCGCCCGCCCCCGGCGAGGTGGTCACCCACAATCCGGTGCAAAACGTCCAGCATCTGGAGGGGGGGATCATCCAACAGATCCTGGTCAAGGAGGGGGTGATCGTTGCCCAGGGGGATCCGTTGATCCGGCTCGACCCGGCACCGATCGAACCGGAACTCAAGCAGTATCAAGCCCGTCATCAATCCCTGGCCCTGCTGATCGAACGGCAGAGATCCTTTCTGGAGGGACGCACGCCCCGTTTCGCCGCAGTCGCGCCGGAGTATGCGGCCCTGGCCGCGGATCAGGAGAACCTGTTGAACAGCCAACGGGACTATCAGGCCAGCAGCGGAGAGGTGATCCTGCGTCAGATCGCGCAACGGGAGACCCAGATCCGCGAATTGCGCAACCAGATGGACCCCCTCGAACGTCGCAAGGAACTGCTGGAAGAGGAGCAGGCGATTCAGGAAAAAGGGTTGGAAAAGGGGTTGGTCTCGCAGTTGTCGGTGCTCTCCACCAAGCGGGAGAAGACCCGTGTCGTCGAGGAGATCAAACGCAATCAGGGCTCCATGGCCCAGACCAGGATGGAGATCCTGGAGTTGCGGGGCCGGTTGAAGGAGAGCGAGGAGCAGCGCCGCCACGAGGCCCAGAAGGAGCTGAACAACGCCCTCTCCGAGCAGGCCCAGGTGGACGAACTGATCGCCCGTCTGGAAAACCGCGTCACCAGACTGGTGATCACCGCGCCGGTCCGGGGGGTGATTCAGGAGATGGGGGCCAACACCTTGAAAGGGGTGATCCCGCCCGGCGGACTGGTGGCCAAGATCGTGCCCCTCGACGGCACGTTGCACGCCGACATCCGCATCACCACCCGCGACATCGGTCATGTGAAGGTGGGTCAACCGGTGACGGTGAAGGTTCTGACCTACGACTATGCCCGCTACGGAACGATTGCCGGCGAGTTGCAATCCGTGTCGCCGGATGCCTTCATGGATGAAAAGAAGCAGCCCTACTTCAAGGGCAAGGTGAAGCTCTCCAAGCACTACCTCGGTTCACATCCGGGCGTGAACGAAATCCTCCCCGGCATGACCGTGCAGGCCGACATCCATACCGGCAGCAAGACCTTGATGGCCTATCTGCTCAAACCGATCTACTCATCGATCAACGAGGCGTTCCGGGAGCGCTGAGCGGCACCTCGGAGGAGAAGGCGGTGCTCTCCCGCCACAACAACTCCGTGGCCTCCTCCAAGGTGGGGATGTCGGCGTGGGAGGCGGAAGGAGTCGGAGAGGAGAGCGGCGAAATGGATCCGGCCTCCAGATCCGGCTTGATCAACTCGAAATCGGCATCGATTCCGGTCGATTCGAGCATCTCCTGGGGATTGACCGGCTCGGCGGCAAAGATCGGGCGGGTGGAACCGGATGCACGCGATGGCATCGCCTCGATGGCGGCGTTGGGGACGACTTCGGGGGTGGCGGGAATGATCGCGCTCTTCTCCGGCACCGGGAAAGCGTTCTTGACAGGCGTGGGCAGGGGAGATGCGACCGTCGGGGCGTGATTCCGAACCGGGGTCATGTTCTCGTCGGGCTTCCGCCCCCATGGAACACGCTCGACGGGAGGCAGAACCGGCGGGACGACGGAGGTCAGAGCCGGCTGTCGCGGCGCGGACGCCATCTCCGGCTGTCGCGGCGCGTTCACCATCTCCCGGTTCGGCGCGGATGCCATCTCCGGCTGTCGCGGCGCGTTCACCATCTCCCGGTTCGGCGCGGACGCCATCTCCGGCTGTCGCGGCGCGTTCACCATCTCCCGGTTCGGCGCGGACAAAGGCTTGTCCGGATCCCCGCCCGGCAGGGAGGCACGCAGGATCCCCATGGCCGCCATCAGACGGTAACTGGCGGAAAGCTCTTCGTATTTCTCGTTCACCAGCGCGTTCTTGGCCGTGGTCAGTTCGTTTTCGGAGTTGAGCACGTCGAGCAGAGGCCGCAATCCCATCTTGAACTGCTCGTGGTAGGAGGCCGTGACCCGCTGTTTGGCCTCCAGATGGTCCTCCAGCTTGACGAACCGCTCCCGTGAGGTGCGGATCCGCTCCCAGGCGGTGCGCACCTCTTCGTAGACCGTCTCCTGCGCCTCGTCGTACAACCCCTGGCTGCGTCCCAACTGTTCGGCGCTCTCCCGCACCGTGGCCAGATCCGCGCCACCATGAAAGAGGTTGACGTTCATGCGCACCATGGCACGCACGTTTTCGTTGTAACTGCGCGTGCCGTTGACATTATCCGTGTTGGAGTAGCCCAGATCCAAGCCCACCTTGGGCCAATAGCGCGCGTAATTGCCGGCATGGGAGGCGCGACTCGACTCCAGATCCCCCTTGGAGCGTTTCAGGGAGGCGCTGTGGCGTGTGGCCCATTCGATCGCCTCCTGGAGGGATTTCGGCAGAAAACCGACCGGAGAGAGCGCCGGGTCGAGCACGCCCGGCTCCCGTCCCACCATGCGGCGGAACCGGGTCGCGGCCTTGCGCACCGCCCCTTCCGCGGAGGCCAGATCCGAGATGATCAGTTTGAGCCGGCTCTCCGAAAGGTCGGCATCCACCGAGGTGACGATGCCCAGACGGGCCATGTCGCGCACCCGCTCCAGGATCAGGGTGTGGACCTCCTCCTGTTCGCGCAGCAGGTGTTGCAACTCCCGCTGGCGCAGCACCTCGAGATAGGCGAGCACCGTATCCAGGGCGACCTCTTCGGAGGCCTGCTCAAGGGCGGCCTGTTCGGAACTCTCGCGGGCATCGTTTTCGGCCACCTGGTGCCAGGTGGAAAAGCCATCGAACAGGGGCTGATTGAGGGTAACCTGCATTTCGCCCCGTTGCAGCCGCACCTCCCCTTCCACCGGACGGGTGGAGGTGGTGTTGCTCCACTCATTGCCCGTGGCCAGGCTGAGATCCAGGGTCGGCAGATAGCCGGACACGGCGCGGGCCCGGCGTTCCTTGATGGCCTGGAGCGAGCGGCGTGCCGCTTCGATGCGCGGGGTATCCTTCAAGGCGGAACGCATGGCCTCTGGAATCGAGTCGGCCAGGGCCGAGGCGCACGGCAGGGCGATCGCCATGCACGACAGGCCACCCAGACAACGGGCGACTCCCCATCCAGGCCGCCCCATGCGTATACGATTGCCACCCGACATCCGATTGACACCCCTGACATGAACAAGAATTCACCCTTTACCTCCCATCCAGCAAGTCTCAAGCCAGATTGGCAAGGTTTGTCGGGTTTTTTCGAGATCGTCCACGGATCCCCGCTCCAAGGGGGCGTGTCGGAAGGTGCGGCGACAGGCGATCGGATCGGGCAGGACAGGGGCACAAAAGCAACCCAATCAAACGAAAAATGACAGAAATCGGGAGGTATAACTGGAAAAAATTGCAATTCAGGTCGAAATTGGCTGGATTTTCTTAAAGAAAGCGATTACACTGCCGCCCGAATCCATTTGGAAAACAGTGCTCCATTCAAGAAAGGTTCTGGCATGCCGGACGAACGGGCAGAACGGTTCGAAGTGTTGGCGCGGGTGCTTCTGGAGCTGCCGGGAAGGCGCGCCTTCATCGGCAACACGGTCAATGTGAGCGACAGTGGGGTCTACTTCGACATCGGCTACGCGCCAAACACACTGGAACTGCACGAGCTGGGACTGTTGCATCTCATGCCGCTCAACTCCGCGCCGATCCGGGCATGCACGGTGGCCCGGATCACCGAAACCGGCATCGCGGTCCATTTTCTGGAAGAACAGCCCAGCAGTTTCGCTTCCCAACTGTTGCCCGCCACGGAAATCGCCGCCTGAGCTGGAAGCTCCGGAACTCCTGCTCCCGGTGAGGCATCGCGTCTTGTCCGAAGACGCGATGCCTCTTTATGTCAGCACGCCCTGACCTGTCGCAAACCGCGATCGCGTCTCAAAGGCTGTTTGGCATTTGCCAAACGGCCTCTCAAAGACCACGCGAATAACGCTTGCGCTCGTGCTCCTTCAAGAGCTTTTTGCGCATGCGCAGGCTCTTGGGGGTCACCTCGACCAACTCGTCCTCGTTGATGAACTCCAGGCACTGCTCCAGGGAGTAGTTGAGGAACGGGGTGAGCAGAATGGCGTCATCGGAGCCGGAGGCGCGGATGTTGGTCAACTGCTTGCCCTTCATCGGGTTGACGACCAGATCCTGGTTGCGGCTGTTGATGCCCACGATCATCCCCTCGTAAACCGGCACCCCCGGAGGCACGAACAGCCGTCCGCGCTCCTGGAGATTCCACAGGGCGAACGCCACGGTCTTGCCGGCATCCATGGAGATCAACACCCCGTTGCGCCGCGCGCCCAGGTTGGGCTGGGTGAGCGGACCGTATTCGTGGAAGATGCGCGCGATGAGCCCGGTGCCCGAGGTCATGGTGCGGAATTCGGTCTGGAAGCCGATCAGGCCGCGGGCCGGAATCACGTAATCGAGCCGCACCCGGCCCCGTCCATCCGGCACCATGTCCTTGAGATCCCCCCGGCGCATGCCCAAGGCCTCCATCACCGCCCCCTGGTTGACCTCTTCCACATCCACGGTCAGCAGTTCGTAGGGCTCCTTGAACTCGCCGTTGAACTCGCGCAGGATTACCTCCGGACGCGACACGCCGAGTTCGTACCCCTCGCGGCGCATGTTCTCGATCAGGATCGACAGATGCAGTTCGCCGCGTCCGGAGACCCGGAAACGGTCGGAGTTGTCGGTTTCCTCGACCCGCAGGGCGACGTTGTGTTCCAGTTCCTTGAAGAGCCGTTCGCGCAGTTGGCGGCTGGTGACGAATTTCCCCTCCTGTCCGGCCATGGGGGAGTCGTTGACCTGGAAGGTCATGCTCACCGTGGGTTGATCCACGGCCAGGGGCGGCAGGGGTTCGACGTGTTCGATGTGGCAGAGGGTGTCGGAGATGCCGAGGTTCTCCACCCCGGTGAAGGCGATGATCTCGCCGGCGCGGGCGATGGGAACCTCGATCTTCTCCAGACCGAGAAAGCTGAAGATCTTGGCGATCTTGGCGTTGCGGCGCGTGCCGTCCGGGGCGGCCACGGTGACCAGGCTGTTGGCCGCCGCGATGCCGCGCTCGACCCGCCCGATGCCGATGATGCCGACATAGTTGCTCTTGTCGAGTGCCGAAACGCGCATGCGGAACGGTCCGTTCGGGTCCACGGCGGGGGGCGGCGTGCGATCGACGATGGTCTCGAAGAGGGCTTCCATATCCCGTCCCGGAACGTCGGGATCGAGGGTGGCCCACCCTTGCAGCGCCGAGGTGTAGACGACCGGGAAGTCGAGTTGTGCGTCGGTGGCGCCGAGGCGGTCGAAGAGGTCGAAGGTGCGATCGAGCACCCACAGCGGACGCGCGCCGTCGCGATCCACCTTGTTGATCACCACGATCGGCTTGAACCCCATGTCGAAAGCCTTGCGGGTCACGAAGCGGGTCTGGGGCATGGGACCATCCACCGCGTCCACCAGCAGCAGCACCGAATCGACCATGGAGAGCACCCGTTCCACCTCGCCGCCGAAGTCGGCATGGCCAGGGGTATCGACGATGTTGATGCGGTACTCGCGCCACTGGATGGCGGTGTTCTTGGCCAGGATGGTGATGCCACGCTCCCGCTCCAGGTCGTTGGAGTCCATGATGCGCTCCTGGACTTCGCCGCGTTGGGCGAGGGTTCCGGATTGCTGGAGCAGTTTATCGACCAGCGTGGTCTTGCCGTGGTCCACATGGGCGATGATGGCGATGTTGCGCAACAGATCAAGCACGATTGGTTTCCTTAGTTGGACAGATCTTTACGGGTCATGGGGCGCGAACATCCGGGCCATGGCTGACACCGAAAGTCACCGAATGGAAAAAATCCCATCAGTATAGCCAGAATGGAACGGCAGATCAATCCCCCGCGACCGCGCTTTTCGGCAATCCGGTCACTCGCTGATGGCGTCGAACCCCCCGCCCTCCCCGAAAGGCATGGGATTCTCCCCCTCCACGCGGATCACGATGCCGCACGGCACGCAGGCGATGGCGCGTCCGGCGCCCTGGACCCAGCCCGCGCGGGTGCCGATCATGCGCGGGCTGCGGTGCTCGAGCAGACGCACCCGTCCCCCCTCGACCTGCACCACCACCGGCCCCAGACGTCCGGCCACCTCGTGTTTCGCATCCGTGTCGAGTGCCAGTCGCAGCACCGGTCGATTGTCCCGCGAGACGATGGCGCTCTTTCCCGGCGTGGTCACGGTGAGCACGGCGGAAGCCAGGATCGTCACGGCGCTCACCCCCATCAACCAGCGATCCGCGGGCGTGACGGCGCGCCGGAACAAATCGAGCGGAGTCATGGGGTCGGGGGTGCGGCGATGAAGCCGGGGGTCTGGACGCGGCTGCCGTCCGCGCGGATCAGCAGGGCCGCGCAGTCCGGGAATTTCTCCAGCAGGGCCAGTCCTTTGGTTTCGCCGAGCACGAACAACGCGGTGCTCAAGGAGTCGGCCAGGAACGAACTGGGGGCCTGGATCGAAACCGAGATCAACCCGGAGCGGGCCGACTGGCCGGTGGCCGGATCGAGGATATGGTGATGACGCACCCCGTCGTGAAGGAAGAACCGTTCGTAATCGCCCGAGGTGGAGATGGCGATGGACCCCTTGATATCCATCACCGCCACCACGCCCTCGGCCTGCCTGGGATCGCGCAGACCGATGTGCCAGGGTTTGCCGCCCTTGTCGCCGACGATGCGCATGTCGCCGCCGGCGTTGATCAACGCATGGGCAATTCCCTCCCGCTCCAGGATCTCCATGGCCCGATCCACGGCATACCCCTTGGCGATTCCACCCAGATCGAGAGCCACCGACGCATGGGCCAGACGCAAGCGATGGGCGTCGATCTCGATGCCCGGACCCGTCAGGGTGGCGCGTCCGGCACGCCACGCCTCGATCCTGGCAGCCTCGGGCGGGGTTTCGGGAGGGGGATCGCGAGAGAACCCCCAAAGATCCGAAAGCGGACCCAGGCCGATGTCAAAGGCACCCCCCGAGAGCCCGTCGATCTCCATCCCCAGGGTCACCACCCGCTCCAACTCCTCGGAGAGCGGCTGCCAGGCGCCCCGTTCCGCCGCGTTCAGACCGGCGACCTCGCTGGTGGCCACGAATCGGCTCATCCGGGCCTCGATGCGCGCCATCTCCTCGAAGGCGGCGTTCATGGCCGGTTGGGCCCGTCCCTTCTCCACCCCCCAGGCGGAGATGGTCACCAGGGTGCCCATCAACAGACGGGTATCGGTCTGGATGCCGCGCGGAGCGGGGGCGAGCAGGGCGCGGACCAGGGCCACGATCAGCAACGCGCCGACGATCCCCGCGATGATCAGCCGTCTGCTCATCCCATGTCCCCCCACAGCACCTGACAGGCCACCACCGTGGCCATGGCGGCGGTTTCGGCGCGCAGCACGCGCGGACCCAGGGAGACGGTGACGAAACCCAACTCCTCGCGGGCCAGACGCACCTCCTCGGCGCTCAATCCCCCCTCGGGTCCGATCAGCAGAGTCACCGCCGCTCCGGGATGAGGCAGCGCGCGCAACCGCTCGCCCCGTTCTCCGGCGGACTCCCAAAACAGCAGACGCGGCCCTTCCGTGAGCAAGGGTGGCAGCTCCGACCAACCCACCGGATCGTAAAGCTCCGGGACGCGGGTGCGTCCGCACTGCTGGGCCGCCTCGATGGCGATGCGCTTGAGACGGCGAGATTTGTTGTCGCTCTGACGCGCGTCCGGACGGCAGACCCCATACCGGCTGATCAGGGGGATCAGGCGATCCACCCCGGCCTCGACCGCCTTTTGCACCGCCAGTTCGATCGCGCCGCTCTTGGTCAACCCGAGAATCAGGGTGACGCGCAGGGGAGAATCCTTCAAGGCCGGCACGAATCCGACCGGCTCGACCCACAGCGTGGGACCGGTTTCCACGATCGTGGCACGCCACTCGCCGGGTTCGCCACAAAAGAGGATCACCGTGTCGCCGCGTGTCAGACGCAGGGTGCGCAGCAGACGATTCCGCTCGGCCTCGTCGAGGGCCAAGCGTTCGCCGAGGCGCGGAGAGTGTGGGACGAACAGTCGCGGGATCATGGCGTTATCAAAAAATCGCGAATTTTTGGGATCCATTCCACCGAGGACACATTGCCCACGGACCCATTCCGAGATACTTTTTAGAAGGTATTGGGGGATTCCGGGAATGGGATCCCTCAACGCGCACGGTTCGAAGTACTGTTCGAAGCGTGCTTGAATCGACGGCTTCGCCAACGGGCGGGCCAGGGAACGCCCGTTGGCGAAGCCCCAGGGGTTAAACTACCACGCATCGCGGGTCTCATCCACCTGGATTCTTGGATTCTTGTTTATTGCGCGCCGATCGAACCGTTCCATGACGTTGCCCTTTCCACTACTGCCGCTGACGCCCTGGCATCCCCCCGATCCGTTTCCGGAGCTGGCTGACCTGGTGATCGCGCCACGCTACCGGGAGCTGCTCGCCAGCACCGACTCGTTGACGCGGCGTCTGGAGAATCTCACCGGTCTGCCGTCCCGGGTCCGCCTCGAAGAGCAGACCCGATCCACGACCGGCGCCGAATCCGAAGAACCCTGGGATCCCGACTGGCTCGCCACCGGGTCCGCGCCCTTTCTGATCCGCGCCGCCTGGCTGCGGCTCGGCGATCTGGAAATGGTCTTCGCCCACTCGAGGCTCTCCCTGGCCGGCATGGACCCGCACGTCCAGCAGGCCATCGAGGTGGGGGATCAACCCCTGGGATCCCTCTTTCTGGCCCGCGACGAACAGGTGGAACGTCGTCATCTGCAACTGTCCGCCTGTCGCGCTCCCGCCCTGGCCGAACGGCTCGGTCGGGATGCCGACCTGCCCTTCATCCTGCGTCGCTCCCTGTTTCTGGTGGCCGGCCAGCCGCGCGGTCGCATCCTGGAGCTTTTCCTGACGGATCTCTCCCGATGAATCGTCTGATCGCCCGCCTGCCCAAACCGTGGATGCGCGAATGCCTGCTCCTGATGCGCGTCGATCGTTCCATCGGCACCTGGCTGTTGCTCTGGCCCGCCTTGTGGGGGATGGTCGCCGCCGGCTCCGGCACGATCCACCTGGGGTGGCTGGTCGTCTTCTCGCTGGGAGCCTTCGTGATGCGCTCCGCCGGCTGCGTGGCCAACGACCTGGCCGATCGCGACATCGATCCCCTGGTCGCCCGCACCCGCAACCGCCCCCTGGCCGCCCGACGCGTCACCCCGACCCTCGCCAAACGGTTGCTGTTCGCACTGCTGGTCATCGCCCTGCTGCTGGGACTCACCCTGCCTGTCCAGGCATGGCAACTCTGTTTCGTCGGCGCGCTCCTCGCGGTCACCTACCCCTTCGCCAAACGGCTCGTCCCGGTGCCGCAACTCTATCTGGGCATCGCCTTCGCCTGGGGGGTGCCGATCGCCTGGGTGACCGTGGCCCACACGCTGGAACCCACCACCTGGCTGCTGTTCGGGGCCGCCATGACCTGGACCATCGCCTTCGACACCATCTACGCCATGATGGATCGGGAGGATGATCTGAAAATCGGCGTCAACTCCACGGCCATTTTTTTCGGCAGATACGACATCGCCGCCACCGGCCTGCTGTTCGTGGTAACCCTCGGTCTGCTGGTCGAGGTCGGGTTGCGACTCGGCATGGGCTGGGGCTATTTTCTGCTTCTTGGCGGGGCGCTTCTGCATGCGATCTGGCAGATCGTCTCGATCCGCGACCAGGAGAACAGCGCCCTGATGCGTGCCTTCGTGGCCAACAAGTGGTTCGGAATGCTCGTTTTTTCAGCGTTCCTCGCCGGAGGGTGACCCACCGCGAACAGGAGATCGCAAATTTTTTCTGGACAAACCACCCGGAAATGGTCTAGAGTTGCGGTTCTGGTTTCGGGGCGTGGCGCAGCCTGGTAGCGCACAAGCATGGGGCGCTTGGGGCCGGAGGTTCAAATCCTCTCGTCCCGACCAGTTTTTTTTCGCAGGCTTTTATTGATTTTCCCCCCTTTGAAGGCACGCTCGCTTTTGGATCGTGCTTTTTTTTATTCCCTCGCTGGAAAACGCCTTCAAAAAAAAAATACACACCCCTCTTGAAACTTCGCGCGGCATGGATATATCCAACAAGGTAGAGCACCAATCTGTCTTCCCTGGAGATTTGGAGAGCCGACCATGACCGCTTATCCCGTTGCCTTGCACCGCTCTTCCGAGCTGACCCGCGCCGAAGGTGGGGACAGCTTTCGCCAGTTCGTGCGTCACGCCTTCCAGGCCCCGATCCTCACCGCCGAGGAGGAACAGGAACTGGCCACCCGCTTCAAACGCGACAACGATCTGGAGGCTGCCCATCAACTGGTGCATGCCTACCTGCGCCTGGTGCTGAAAATCGCCCGTGAATACGGCAACTACCACCTGCACATGCCCGATCTGGTCCAGGAGGGGACCGTGGGGTTGATGCATGCCGTGAAAAAATTCGACCCCTCCCTGGGCAACCGCCTTTCATCCTATGCGGTGTGGTGGATCCGCGCCTCGATCCACGAATTCATCCTCAACTCCTGGCGCATGGTCAAGATCGCCACCACGCAGCTCAAACGACAACTCTTCTTCAAACTGCGCCAGGCCAAGGACTCCCCGCTCCCGTTGAACTGGGAGGAGGCCGAGGAGTTGGCCCGCAAGTTCGGCACCGATCCGTCCACCATCCTGGAGATGGATGGCCGCATGAGCGGTTCCGACACCTCGCTCAACCAGTCGATCCTCGAGGAGGATGGCGAGATCATCGACCTGATCCCGGACCGCCGCCCCAACCAGGAGCACCTCTGCATCGCCCATGAGCAAAAAAACCGTCAGCGCGACATGCTGCGCCAGGGGCTCAACCATCTGAATCCCCGCGAGCGGATGATCATCACCGAACGGTTTCTCTCCGAACGGCAACAGACCCTCGACACCCTCTCCACCACCCTGGCCATCAGCCGAGAACGGGTGCGCCAGATCGAAAAACGGGCGCTCGAAAAACTCAAGGCCTTCATGGAGAGTCTCCCCGACGGTCGCGAATTGGCCCTCGAGACGGTTTGACCAGCTCTGCATCCCCATTGTAAACTTGCAGGATGGGGGGAGAACCCGCACTCACCCCCCGTACCATGATGGACCTCCCTTCGGGAGTTCCATGGTAAACTTGACAGGATGGGGGGAGAACCCTCCACCCCCCGTACCATGGACCTCCCTTCGGGCGTTCCATGGCAGAATAGTCGACATGCCTGAAAACCCATGCAGCCGTTCCAGGCGTATCGTTCCGCTCTGAACCGCACCTGTTTTGGAAGGCGTCGTTTCTTTTTGCAAGGCTTCAAGCGTCGTTTCCAGAAACCGGAACCAACGCTCACGAAAGCCGCGCGCGACGCCTGTGTGGCCCCTCCTTCGGGAGTTCCACGACAATCCTGACAGATCCGGGCCATCTGGATGGGGATTCCTGGATGATCGACTGGCGCAACTGGCTTCCCCACGTCACAAAGCCCCCCGCACCCCGCCCATCGCGTCATCATCCACCCCACCCGACACCTCCCCCGAACACGTCCCCCATCGGCGTGCCGACCCTGTTTCTGGCCTGGATGATCCCCGGCATCCTCATCGGACTCCCCAGTGTCGGCGAACACCGCCCGGCCCTGATCGCCATTGCCCTGCTGCCCGCTTTCGCCGCCACCTGGTCACGCTTCGAGACGCGCCGGTCGTCGGTTCTTCTCCCCCTGCTCCTCGGCCTGATCTGGGGCGGCATCGTCGTGATCGGCTTCCCCCTGCCCAACCCGACGCCGTTGCCCGACACCCCCAAACACCGGATCACCCTAGAGGCCATCGTGGCCGATCGGGACGACCGGGACGATTCAACGGTGCTGCTCCTCGACGCGGCGCGCGGGGAGAACTGGCAGCCGGACGGGCTGGCGCGGATATCCCTGTATCGACAGAAAACAAACGTCCACCCCGGTGACCGGATCCGGCTGACCGCCCGCTTTCATCCCATGACCGGCGCGCGCAATCCGGGCGGGTTCGACTATCGGAACCATCTGCTCGAAAACAACATCGTCGCCACCGGTTCGGCATCCGGGGCGATCGAAACCATCGGCACCACGGAGACATGGTTCTGGAACCGACAACGCCAACGGATCGCCGAGTGGATCGGCGCCACCCTGCCCGAATCGCAACGGGGGCTGACCGAAACGTTGCTGGTCGGCAAGCGCGGCCATCTGGACAGCGCGTTGCAAAACGCCCTGTTCGTCTCCGGCACCTTCCACCTGGTGGCCATCTCCGGGCTGCATCTCACCCTCATCGGTGGCGCGGTCTTTTATCTCAGCCGCCTGCTGCTGACCCTGATCATCCCCCTCTCCCGTCGCTGGGATCTGAAACCCGCCGCCGCCCTCCTCTCCCTGATCCCGATCACCGCCTACGCTTTTCTGGCCGGATGGTCGGTCTCCACGCAACGCGCCTTCATCATGGTGGGACTGTTCCTGATCTCCGTGGCGCTGCGCCGGCAGCGTCAGGCGTGGCGCATCCTCACCTTGGCCGCGATTCTGATGCTCTCCTGGCAACCCTCGCAACTGCTCAATGCCGGCTTCCAGCTCTCGTTTCTGTGCGTGGTGGTGATTCTGTTTCTCAACGCGCATCTCCCGGCCCGCAACTGGCGCGAAAAATCGGTTTTCGCCCTTGCTTGCACCACAGTCATCGAACTGGTCATCGCACCCATCTCAATGTGGGCATTTCACCGCCTCACCCCCTTTGGAGTGCTGGCCAATTTTCTGATGATCCCCTGGGTCGGAGAACTCTCCACCCCGCTGGGACTGGTCGCCATGGTGGTGCAACCCGTCTGGCCCTGGCTGGGCAACGGCCTGATCGAACTCACCGGCTGGAGCCTGGAGATCTACCGCTGGCTGATCGAACAGATCGTCACCTGGCCAGGGGCGGACACGAGGATCGCCGGCCCCATCCTGCCAGGAGTGGCTCTGTATGTGTCCGCGCTGCTCGTGGCCGGCACCCTCCGCGACGCGGGCCCGTGGGCCTGGCGCCGGCTGGTGTTCGTGCTGGTGGCGATCCTCGGATTGCAGTGGCCCAGGAGCGCGATTCCGGAACATGAACTGCGCATGACCGTGCTCGACGTGGGTCAGGCGCTGTCCGTGCTGGTCAAGAGCCCGGGTGGCGGCTGGTCGCTCTTTGATGCCGGGGGCACGGTGAACGCCCGGTTCGACATCGGCGAGGCCACCATCTCCACCGCCTTGTGGCATCATGGGGTGGAACGGCTGGAACGGGTGGTGTTGAGCCATCCGCAACGGGACCACATGGCCGGCATGGCGCGGGTGATCCGCAACTTCCCGGTGGGATCGCTCTGGATCGGGCAGTGGTCGGACAAGGACGAATCCGGAGGGATGTTCCAGGAACTGATGGCCACCGCCGCCCGTCGCGACGTGCCGGTGGTGCGCATCCAGGGTCCGGCGGCCCTGCGCGACGGATCGGCGCTGATCCGCATGCTCCCGCCCATGGATGCCGCCACGAAAGCCTCTCTCAACGACCGCTCCCAGGCCATGGAGATCACCCACGGCGCCCATGCGTTTCTTCTGACCGGGGACATGGAAGCGCGCGAGGAGTCCTGGCTGATCTCCCGACGCGCCCTGGGTCCGATGAGCGTGGTGATCGTTCCCCATCACGGCTCGCGCACCTCCTCGACCCCGAACTTCGTTCAAACCACGCGACCCGAACACGCGGTGATCAGCGTGGGAGCGACCAATCCGTGGGGATTTCCCAAGCCCGAGGTGGTGCGACGCTGGGAGGAGGCGGGCGCACGCATCTGGCGCACCGATCGGCAGGGGGCCGTTTCGTTCATGAGCGATGGTCAACGGCTCGAAGTGACCTCCGCGGAGTGACGCGCCAGACTGAAACCCTTGGTGAATCAGGAACCGGACGGCACTTTGAGCAGGATCTCCGCAGCCTCGGCAATGGCGCGAAACCGTTCCGCCGCTCCCCCCCGATCCGGATGGTGCAGCAACGACAACTCCCGATAGCGACGCCGGATCGCCCCGGAATCGGCATCCGGACCCACCCCGAGCACGGCCCGTGCCGAATCCCGCCTCTCCCAGCAATCCAGACGCCGCCAGAATCCGGCCAACAGTGCGATCACCTGCTCACGGGTGGTCTCTTCCAGATGGGTGGTATCCAGATAGTATGCCCGCAACGGATCCGGGATCTCCACGGCCACGGGATCGCCCGCCCGCCACGGACGCAACACGATGCCCAGGCAGTGGATCTCCAGATCCCCGCGTTGCGCGCGCCGCAACTGCCCCTGCAACAGATAGAGCTGATGAAACAGAAAAAAATGGGTGCGGAACAGGGAGAGTTCATCCGACAGCACGCAGCCATCGAAGGGGGGTACGCCCTCCTTTTGCAGACGTTTCACCAGGTCGTATTCCCGCAAGCCCTCCGGATGTGCGGCGAGAATGCCCAACAAATGCCCGCTCAACGGCGTGGCCCCGGAGAGGTCGGAGAGCGGGGGATCGGCGGGAGATCTTGACAAATCAGGACAACCTCAATAGATAGGGTGGGCGACTGGATGGACCCGGAGCGGGATTTTCGGGCCCATGGCGTGAATTTCGCCCTTCAACCGACGAATCCGACCCGTCCGAAACACCTTTCAACCGCCCTATTCAACCCATGACCCTCTCGGGTCGCGATGGAGAGCGCAGCATGAAAATCAATCTGTTCGTCCTGGACGAGATGCAACCCGCCGCGATCAGCGCCCTGCTGACCCGCTCGGAGAACGACATCGAACGACTGTTGTCCGTGGTCGCGCCGATCATCGAGCGCGTCAAGAACGAGGGAGATGCCGCCCTGGTCGATTTCAACGCCAAATTCGACAAGGTGGAGATGCAGGCTTCCCAGCTCAAGGCCACCGAGGCGGAGTTCGAACAGGCGCATCGCAACCTCCCGGAGGATGTCAAGGAGGTGATCCGTCGCTCGGCGGCCAACATCCGCTCCTTTCATGAGGCGCAGATGCCCGACGCGATGTGGTTCAAGGAGATCCAACCCGGCATCATGGCCGGCGAAAAGATCACCCCCATCCCCTCCATCGGTCTGTACGTGCCGCGCGGCAAGGGGGCGTTCCCGTCGGTGATGCTGATGCTGGGTCTGCCGGCCAAGATCGCCGGCGTGGAGCACATCATGGTCTGCACGCCTCCCGCGCCGGGCGGACTGGTGGATGACGCCACCCTGTTCGCCGCCGAGTTGTGCGGCATCAAGGAGGTCTACAAGACCGGTGGCGCCCAGGCGATCGCCGCCATGGCCTACGGCACCGAGACCGTGCCCAAGGTGGTCAAGACCAGCGGTCCGGGCAGCAGCTACGTCTCGGCGGCCAAGCGGCTGTTGTACAGCAAGATCGATGTCGGCGCGCCGGCGGGTCCGAGCGAAGCGATCATTCTGTGCGACGAGCACGCCGATCCGTTCGTGGCCGCGCTGGATCTGTTGATCGAGGCCGAACACGGACCCGATTCCACAGCCATGCTGGTCACCCACGATCGCACGCTGGCCGAACGGGTGCTGGAGATCCTGCCGGGGCTGATCGCCGATCTGCCGGAACAGCGTCGCGACTTCTGCACCACCGTGCTCACCAACTACGGCGGCGTGGTGCTCACCTCCAGTCTGGAGGCCTCCATCGCCTTCACCAACGATTTCGCCCCCGAGCATCTCGAGGTGATGACCGAGGATCCCCTGTTCGTGGCCAACCGCATCCAGCATGCCGGCGAAATCCTGCTCGGCTCCCACACCCCGATCACCATCGGCAACTTCTCCCTGGGGGTCAACGCCATCCTGCCGACCGGCGGATTCGCCAAGACCTTCTCATGCGTCACGGTGTTCGATTTCCTCAAGCGCTCCTCCATCGGCTGGGTAAGCCGTCAGGGATACGCCAACATCAAGGATACCGCCCTGCGCTTCGCCCAGTACGAAGGGTTCGCCTCCCACGCCAACGCGATTCTCAAGCGTCCCCATTGAGTGACTCTCCGGATCGGGCATCCACCCCGCGTGGCCGCCCGATCCGGCATCCCTCCCTCAGCGCCGACCTTCTTCACGAACCGCCCGACGTCAAACGCACCCCTCCCGGCGTCAAACACCGCACGAACCGCCCGGCGCCGACCACAAACAATCCGCCGCCCCGCGCCAGACTCACGGACAGTGACGCACGAGCCGCAACCCCACATTGCCATGGCGGAACTCCGGGTCGAGGGCATATCGGGCCGTGGAACGCTGCATCTGGGCGTAGTAGTGCCAACTGCCGCCCCGGATCACCCGTTTATCGCCCTTTTGCGGACCTTGCGGATTCTCCTGATCCGCCCCCGCGTACCCTTTCGGGTCGTAGCGATCGGCGGTCCACTCCCAAACGTTGCCGCTCATGTCGTACAATCCCAGGCCATTGGCCTGCTTCTGGCCCACCGGATGGGTGGTGCCCTCGCTGTTGCGACGCACCCAACCCAACGACCACGAGCCATTCCCCCCGCAATACCGTTCCGGCTTGCCCGCCGATCGGCAGGCATACTCCCATTCAGCTTCGGTCGGCAGGCGGAAGCGGCACTGCCCCCCTCCCTGATTGAGCTTGGCGAGAAAAGCCTGCGCATCGTTCCAGGAGACCTGTTCCACCGGGCAATCATCCCCGCAAGCGGTGAAACGCGACGGATTGCTCCCCATCACCGCGCGCCACTGGGCTTGGGTCACCTCCTTCTGACCCAGCCAGAAGCCGTTCAAACGCACCGGGCGAACCGGTTTCTCGTCGCCGTCGCACCGCTCCTGCCAAGAACCGCATCCCATCTCGAAGCGTCCTGCCGGCACCTCCACGAAGCTCATGCCGGAGAGGGGATCACGCCAAATGGCGGGTATCGAGCCCTTGACCGTCTCGGCGGCTTTCTCGGCAGCTTTCTTGTCGGCTTTCTTGTCGGCGGCAGCTTTCTCGGTGGCGGACTTCTCGGCGGCAGCTTTCTCGGTCGCGGACTTCTCGGCGGCAGCTTTCTCGGCGGCGGCTTTCTCGGCGGCTTTCTTGTCGGCGGCGGCTTTCTCGGCGGCTTTCTTGTCGGCGGCTTTCTTGTCGGCGGCGGCTTTCTCGGCGGCTTTCTTGTCGGCGGCGGCTTTCTCGGTGGCGGCTTTCTCGGCGGCGGCTTTCTCGGCGGCGGCTTTCTCGGCGGCGGCTTTCTCGGCGGCAGCTTTCTCGGCGGCGGCTTTCTTCTCGGCGGCGGACTTCTCGGCGGCGGACTTCTCGGTCGCGGCCTTCTCGGCGGCGGCCTTTTTGTCAGCTGCGGCCCTCTGCTCGGCGACACGCCGCCGCTCCGCCTCGGCCCGCTCCTCGATCAAACGCCGCTCGACGGCCTGGCGCTCCTCGAGTTGACGCTGCTCGCTCACATGGTTCCAATAACTCAAACCAACCGCCAACAACAAAGATCCCCCCACGATCCATGTCTTGGCCCCGGTGGGATGCCACCCCTGGAACAGTGCGCGCCACAACCCGCTCAACGGGCCACCACCACGCCCCTCCGGCTTGATCTTCTCCAGATCCGTTCCACACCGCCGACAGATCTGCTCACTCTTGAACACCGGCATCTGACAGGTTGGACAATGCGACATGGCAATCACCCTTCAATGGCCCTTGAAACCCGGTCACGGATCTTGCACACGCGACTTCCGCAAACCGTTCAACCCCTCTTTCACACCGCATCGTAAGAGAGTTGGCGCTGTTTTTCAATAATCATGCATCCACTTGAACACCAACTTCTCGCGCTTGAGCCCACGGATCAGCGTCTCCAACGACTCGAGCGTCGATTGGACGTTGAAATGAAAGTCATGCATCAAAATCACGATCCTATCCGCTTTCACCGTCTTGCCACCCGTCAACCTCTGGCGAATACGGTTCAACAGCGACTCGACGGGTTCCAACGCACCCCTGCGTCCCGGACGCCCCCATTCGATGTCCCAGCCATAGATCACGAAACCGTTCTCGAACAGCTGTTCGATCCCCTTGGGAGCCTTGTTGGCGATATCCCTGGGATGGGAATCGGCACTTACGTAGCGATTCTCGTAACGCCAGTCGATGCGACCCGGCAAACGGGTCGGATAGGGTGGTTGCGTGAAACCAAGAACCTCGTTATTCTTGCGGAAATCGGCCAACATGCCATCCGGATCGGCATAAAAGGTCCGATACCGCTCCCAGGCGTGGCTGTAGGAGTGGTTGGCGATGCGTACCCACGGGGAGTCCTGAAGCAGCCTCAAGGTCTCGCGACGTTCGGCGTTGGCGACCACATGGTCGCCAACCAGAAAAAAGGTGCCCGGCACCTCCTCGCGGGTCAGCACGGCCAGAATCTCCCGCGTACCCGTGAGCGGACCATCGTCAAAGGTCAAATAGACCTGTTTGTTCTCCAGCGACTCCCCGGCCACCGCCGAGGCCATCGACCACCCGACCACCAGACCGATCAGGATCATCCAAACCGATTGTTTGCACACCGTCATCGCTTGCCGACTCTTTCCCCTCAGACCTGAACCCGGTTGAACACACGCACCATGAGCCTCGATCCTGCCATCACCCCGCCAGTCAACACCGAAGCGATGAAACCCGCCGCCGACAAACCAACCGGTTGGCGCCGCCGCTGGGCGATCCTGCGCGTGACCACCCGCCGGCAACTGATCACTCCGATGCTGCGCGGCAACCACGACCCCACCTTTTATGCCCGCGCCTCGGCTGTGGGGTTCTTCTTCAATTTCACCCCGACCGTCGGCGCGCAAATCCCCCTGCTGGTGGCGATCTGGACCCTCACCCGCACCCTCGTGCCGCGCTGGAATTTTCACCTCGGCGTGGCCTGCGCCTGGACGCTTCTGACCAGCGTGCCCACCGCGCCGCCGATGTATTACGCCTTCTATCTCACCGGACAACTCATACTCGGACGCTGGGAGAGCCCGGCGGGTTTCGATCTCTTCACCAATGCCCTGCACGGCATGCACACCGGATCCGACTGGCTGGAGTCGCTCTGGATGGAACTGACGCAGTTGTGGGATCTGTTCGGCATGCCGCTGTTCATCGGCTCTCTGCCGTGGGGATTCGGCACCGGCTGGCTCGCCTACATCTGGACCGTGCGCATGATCAACCGTCACCGCGCCCGCCGCCACGCCACCACCACCCGGAGGTCGCCAGGCGCCCTGCCCGACTCCTGATGCCGCACGCGCCCCGCTTCAACCCAAGACTCCTGATGCCGCACGCGTCCCGCTTCAACCCAAGGCGTCGAGATACCGCACCCGAAACCGCACCCCCAACTCCTCCTCGGCAATGCGCCGACAGGCGGCGATATCCACCCCCTCAACCCCCTGGATGGCCGTGGCCGTGATCTCCGGCACATGCGCCCGCGCGGCGCGCATGAACCCCTTCACCGCCTCATAGGATCCCGACAGGGCCGGACGGCAGATGCGCGTGTAGGTCGCCTCGTCCTGGGCGTTGAGCGACACCGACAAGGCATCGATCAATCCGGCGAAACGCGGCGTCACATCCGTGCCAAAAACCCGGTTGGCCAATCCATCGGTGTTGATGCGGATCCGCTTCGGACCGCGCCGCTTGATCTCGGCGGCCACCTCCAGCAGGGTCTCCAGGCGCAGGGTCGGCTCGCCGAAACCACAGAAAACCACCTCCTGATAACCGGACACATCCCCCAACGCCTCAAGCACCCGCCGGGCATCCGGATGACGGCGCAACGTCAGATCGTGCCCCTTGACCACGGTCTGCCCCTCCCATTTGGGACAGAATGCACAATGCAGGGTGCAAGCCTTCGTTAAATTGACATACAGGGCATTGCCGATCACATAGGCGAGTTTCTCGTCCTCTGCCGCCGAAGCGGGCCGATCTTCCTGGTGGATGCGGAACAGGCGAAGATAGTTCCCGGTGGTGACCCGCGCCACCTCCTCCAGGGGACGATCCAGCAGTTGCGCCAGAAACTCCGCCACACGCACCACATAGGCCGGTTCGTTGCGCTTGCCCCGATGGGGAATCGGCGCCAGATACGGAGCATCGGTCTCGATCAGCAGGCGCTCCAAAGGCAAGGTCCGGGCCACCTCTTGCAACTCACGCGCGGCCTTGAAGGTGAGAATCCCGGAAAAGGAGAGGTGAAACCCCTGATCCAGTGCCCAGCGGGCCATCCGGGCCGAACCGGTGAAACAGTGGATCACCCCGCCGCAGGTGGCCGCGCGCTCCTCTTCCATCACCCGCCGGGTCTCCTCTTCCGCCTCGCGGGTGTGGACCACCAGCGGCAACCCCATCTCTCGGGCGGCGCGGATGTGGTTGCGAAAAACGATCTCCTGTTGCGCGCGCGGGCTGAACTCGTAGTGCAGATCAAAGCCAGTCTCGCCGATGGCCACCACCTTGGGATGATGACAGCGGGCCAGGATCGCCTCCACCGAAAACTCCGGCACCTCGGCGGCATGATGGGGATGGATCCCCACCGACGCGTAGATATCCGGATCCTCCCCGATCAGCGCCAACAGCGGCTCCACCTCGCTCAAGCGGGTGGTGATGGCGTTGATCCACGCCACGCCCGCCGCGCGGGCCCGGTGCAAGACCTCCGGCAGGTCGTCCCGAAAATCGGGAAAATCCAAATGGGCATGACTGTCCGCAAAACGCAACATCGCTCAAGACTCCCCGCCGGTCGATGGTGAGGGCGCGCCGTCCGATCCACTGCCCTCGCCCTCGCGCCGCGCGCCGGAACCCCGTCGCCGGCGACGCCGACGCCGGGCCGGCTTGCCCGGCTCGGCCTGGGTGGACTCCTCCTCTCCGGCCTCATCACCGCCATCCTCGTCCCCCCTGGCCGACCCTCCGACAGCGCCGCCATCTTCGTCCCCCCTGGCCGACCCTCCGACAGCGCCGCCCGAAACCACCGGATCCCCGGTCGCGCCGTTCTCCATCATTTCGGAACCAGCCTGGGATCCGGCTTCGCCTCCGGCACCGCTCCCCTTCCCGCCGCGCCTCCGGCGTCGGGAAGGACGCTTGCGAACCCCCTCCTCGGTCTCCCCGGTCTCCCCGGTCTCCGTCGGCGCTTCGACCACCGGACGCGTTACCACCTCCACCTCGGCAACCTCGGCGGGACGTTTCCGAACCCGTGACCGTTCCACCGGCCTTTCGGCGCTCCTGTTCTCCGCGCGCTCGCCCCGCTTCTCGCCAGACTGACCCGCCCCATCCCGGATCACACCACCGGATGCCGCCCCGTTCGCACGGATTTCACCCCGGTTTCCGGACTCCTGACGCGGACAACGCATCGGCACGCCCCGCTTGCCTCGCGACAAACCGGTGGACGGCACCGGAGCGCGCGGCGTCTCATCCCCCTCCGTCGCGTCGCCACCCTCATCGGCATCCGGATTCACCGTGCCGACATACTCTCCGGCCAGTTTGTCCAGGTCCATGGTCTCGATCACACCTTCGCCAAACCAGATCTCCACCCGGTTGACCAGCGGGAACAGTCCGCGCACCACCCCCTCCCGGCCATCCTTGAGGGTCACCTTGGATTTGGGTTTGGGGAGATTCTTGCGCAACGCGAGATAGACATCGTTCTCATAGGCCAGACAGCACATCAACCGGCCACACACCCCGGAGATCCCCTCCGGGGTGAGCGACAGATCCTGATTCTTGGCCATGCGCACCGAAACCGGATGAAACCGGGTCAGGAACTGACCGCAGCAGAGCATCTTGCCGCACGGACCCAGCCCGCACAACAGCTTGCTCTCGTCGCGCACCCCCACATGACGCATCTCGACCCGCACGCGCAGATCGGCGGACAACAGCCGCACCAGATCGCGAAAGTCGATGCGCTCCTCGGAGGTGAAATGGATGATCGCCTTGTTCCCGCCCAGGGGATAGACCACCTTGGAGAGTTTCATCGGCAGTTTCAACGCGCGAATCCGCTCGCGACAGATGCGTTGCGCCTTGAGTTCCTGTTCGGCGCGCCCGTCGAGAAACCGCAGATCCTTGTCGTTGAGCCGCCGCACCACGCGCCGGATCGGACCAGGATAGGGTTCGGAGGGCAACTCGAAGATGTGACGAATGGTGGCCACCACCTCGCCATCGGCCACCTGCACCAGCAACCGATCCCCCACCGACACCGCGCCGGGGTCGCAGGCCACCCGATAGACCATGCAGGAGTCGGGAATCGTCATCCCGAGCAGTTTTCGACCCGCCGGCGCCACCACCGGCACCGGAATCTTCATCATCGGCGGCGCGTAAGGTTCCTCATCCGCGTCCAACTCCTCCAGATCCCCCGGACCGAAACCAGGCTCCGCCTCCCCGTCCCCGCCGGACACGTCCGGATCGTCCCCAAACGCCACGGACAGGTCATCCCTCCAGCCCAGGGACAACGCCCCGCCCTTCTCCTCCGGTCCCGGCGACTCCGGATTCAACGCCCCCTCCGGATCGTCCGGAACCCTATCCCGCCATGCGCCACTCATGTCAAAATGCCACTCCTCGCATCCGCGCCAGACGGATGAAAATCGACTCCAGGGTCAAACGCGGATTCAGATTGATCGTCCGGCACTCACGCAACAGGCTCGTGACCGCAGAGACGGTCTCCAGCCATCGCTCGACCTCCCCGGCCCTACCGCCCGCCACCTCCTGGTGGATCCGTTCCGCGCACCAGGTTTCCAACAACTCGGGCACCAGGGCAAACCGTTCCGACTCGCTCCAGACGCGCGCCGACTCGATCAAGTCCGCCAGGGAGCGTCCGCCCAGGGCGTCCAGATCGCAAAACAGACGTTGACGCCCCTCCAGCATCCCGACATCGCACCAGCGCAGCGCCACCCCGACGCTTCCCCCCGCCAGTCCGATCGCCGCCTGCCGCGCATCCGGATCACTCTCCGGAGCGAGTCGTTCCAACAACCGTTTCAGACTCGCGTCGTCCAGCAACGCAAAGCGCTCCTTGAGGCACCGGGAACGGATCGTCGGCAACAAGGCGCCAGGACGCTCGGTGACCAGAATCAACAACGATCCGGACGGCGGTTCTTCCAGAGTTTTCAACAACGCGTTGGCCGCGGCCTCGTTCATCCAGGCGGCATCGTCGATGATGGCGGCTTTCCAGGCCGCCTCCAGCGGGGTGAAGGCGATGAAACGGGTCAAATCGCGCACCTGGTCCACCGAAATGCGCGACTTGTTCTCCTCGACCTCAAGGATGCGCAAATCCGGATGGTGTCCTTCGGCGCACTTGCGACAGGTCAGGCACCGACCGCAACCCGAAACACCCGACGCCTCCCGGATCGGCGTGGGACAGAACAGGCTCTGGATCCAGGCCAGCGCCAGGGTGCGCTTGCCGACCCCGCCGGGACCGTGAAACAGCCACGCATGGCCGGGACGTCCCATCTCCAATGCGTGCCGCAAGCGGGCCACGATGGCGTCATGACCCACGATGGTGGAGAAAACCGATTCGGTCATGGTGCAACCCAAAGTTCGTGACAAGGCATGCGGCCAGTCGCCACTGGCATGCCGCCTCTGGCGGCCTGTTTTTTGGGCCCTGCGCGCGGGATCGTTTGGCCAAAATCGCAAAACGATCCCGCGGCCAAGGCGACGCGCAGCATTTTTTTCGCAAAAAGCACTTTTTTGCAGAGCGCGCCAAGAAAACAAAGACAAAACCTCGGAGGCGCTGCTTCCGAACCTCCGCCGGAGAGCTTCGGCCCCGGTCCGCCGTAACGGTTTACCATGGAACTCCCGAAGGGAGGTCCATGGTACGGGGGATGAGGGGGCTCCCCCCATCAGGCACGTTACGACATCACCACCGCCCGCCACACCGCCTCGGCCACCACCGCCTCGTCCGCATGCGCATCCACCACCCGCCACCGCTCCGGATCCTCACCCGCCATGGCCAGAAAACCAGCCCGCACCCGTCGATGAAATCCGGAACTCTCCCGCTCGAACCGGTTCGGACCCAACGCCCGCCCCAATCCCAACTCAGGATCAACATCCAACAGAATCACCCGGTCCGGCTCCAGCCCCTCCTGCACGAACCGATGGACCTCCCCCATCCACGCCAGATCCAATCCGCGTCCATACCCCTGATAGGCCAGCGTGCTGCCGGAAAACCGGTCGCACAACACCCAGGAACCCCGCGCCAGGGCCGGTCGGATCACCGCGCGCAGATGCTCGATGCGCGCCGCCAACATCAACAACCACTCAGCCCGCGGATCGAACGCCCCAGGCCCACCCCCCACGACCAGCTCACGAATCCGCTCGGCCATCTGACACCCGCCCGGCTCGCGCGTGGTCACCACCTCAACCCCCAACCCCCGCAACCGCCCGGCAACACCTGCCATCTGACTCGACTTGCCCGCCCCCTCGCCCCCCTCGAAGGTCACGAACCGGCTTGACCGGCGAAGATCGCCCGAGTCGGAATCCACGCCAACACCACCCGCCCCCCTCGGAAGACCCACGGCACCAGCCTCCCCCCTCGGAAGATCCACGCCAACACCACCCGCCGGATCGCCCTCAAGGCTGCTCATGAGGCTCCCTGGATCGAACCTCCCCGCGCCCACCGCGCTGATAACGGTTCACCTTGGCGCGATGCTCGGCATAGGTCTTGGAAAAATGATGCCCACCATCCCCGGTGGCCACAAAGAACAGCTCCTCGGTCGCCTCCGGATGGAGCGCGGCATGGATCGATGCCGCGCCGGGATTGCAAATCGGCGTCGGCGGCAAACCATGAATCACATAGGTGTTGTAGGGGGTCGGCGTGGCCAGATCCTTGCGGGTCAGATCGCCATCGAAATCAGGCAGGCCATAAATGACCGTGGGATCGCTCTCCAAACGCATGTGACGACGCAACCGGTTGTGAAACACCCCGGAAATACGTCCACGCTCCTCGGCCCGACCCGTCTCCTTTTCGATGATCGAGGCCAGGGTCAATGCCTCGAGCGGAGTCAGATTCACCTCCGGCGCGCGCGCGGGCCACTCCCGTTCGAGAACCTTTTTGGTCATGCGCACCATGCGGGTCAACACCTCTTCGATGGTGTCCCCCCGCACGTACTGGTAGGTCTCGGGAAACAGCCACCCCTCCAGGGAGGGAGCGTTCACCCCGAGACGACGCACGAAAGCGGTCTCGCGCACCCGCTGTTCGGCATCCGTCCAGCCGAGCTTGCGCAACCGCGCCGCAATCTCCTCGACCGTCACCCCCTCGGGAAAGAAGAATCGATGCCGCACCACGTCGCCATGTTCCATGCGGATCAACAACGACGCCGGAGACTCCCCGGCGTCGATCTGATACTCGCCGGCATGCAAACGGATCGGTCCCGGACGATGCATGCGCATCAACAAACCGAACCACACCGCAGATCCCACCACCCCCTGGGACTCCAGATGCAACGCGATCCGTTTCGGTCCCCACCCCTTGTCGATCATCACCCGCCTGGTCACGGGGGATGGGGTGTCGAGAAAATCGACGAAAGCGTAAGCGACCGCTCCCAACACAATCAGCCCCCCCAGCAACGCAATGGAGGCGATATGCAGGATCCACCGTTTCAATGAAACCGCTTCATGAGCAGGGTGGCGTTGGTGCCGCCGAATCCGAACGAATTCGACAGGGCATACTCGATCACCTTGTCGCGCGCCGTGTTGGGAATGTAGTCGAGATCACACTCCGGATCCGGATCGGTGAGGTTGATGGTCGGAGGGAGCACGCCATTCTTCAACGCCAACGCGGTGAAGATCGCCTCGACCCCGCCGGCGGCCCCGAGCAGATGACCGGTCATCGACTTGGTGGAGGAGATCATCACCTTGCGGGCATTCGCCTCGCCCAGGGCCAGCTTGACCGCCAGGGTCTCCATGTGATCGCCGATCGGCGTGGAGGTGCCGTGGGCGTTGATGTAGCCGATGCGCTCGGGATCGACCCGCGCGTCGCGCAGGGCGGCGGTCATGCACTGGGCCGCGCCCGAACCGTCCGGCTGCGGCGCGGTGATGTGATAGGCATCGCCGGACATGCCGTAACCGACCATCTCGGCGTAAATCGTGGCGCCACGCGCCTGGGCGGACTCCAGGGTTTCGAGCACCACCACGCCCGCCCCCTCGGCCATCACGAAGCCGTCACGCCCGCGATCCCAGGGGCGCGAAGCCCCGGTCGGGTCATCGTTGCGGCTGGTCAATGCCTTGGCTGCGGCAAAACCACCCACCGCCAGTTCGCAGATCGCCGCCTCGGCCCCGCCGGCCAGCATCACATCCGCTTCGCCACGCTGGATGATGCGCATCGCGTCGCCGATGGCATGGGCGCCCGTGGCGCACGCGGTCACCACCGAATGGTTCGGACCCTTCATGCCGTAACGGATCGCCACATGGCCGGAGATCAGGTTGATCAGGGACATGGGGATGAAAAAGGGGGAGATGCGCCTGGGACCGCGCTCCTTGAGGATGAAGGCCTGATTCTGGATGGCGGTCAGACCGCCGATGCCGGAACCGATGATCACCCCGATGCGCGTGGCATTCTCCTCGGTGACCGTCAGCCCGCAATCCTCCCAGGCCAGTTTGGCGGCGGCCACGCCGAAGTGCATGAAGAGATCCATCTTCTTCACGTCCTTCTTGTCCACCCACTGCTCGGGATCGAACCCACGGCACTCGCCGGCAATCCGACAGGCATACTCCGTGGGATCGAAACGGGTGATGGGACCGATGCCGGAACGACCTTCGGTCAATCCTTGCCAAACCGGAGCAATCCCGATTCCCAATGGGGACACCAATCCGATACCGGTCATGACCACGCGACGCTCAGACACAGCTCGCTCTCTCCTTAAGCGCGATGAACGGTCGGCACCGAGGCGCGAAGATCAGCCCGAACCCGCTCGGACTTGAGCCGTCAGGGTTCGATACGCATCCACGCCTGGCGCGCCAACCGAATTCGTGAAGAAAACCTGCCCGATGGGGATCTCCCCATGCGTGGAACTTCCGGCTCGGGAGTTCCACGCATGGGCGCGATCCACCGGATCAATCAAACCAGGTGCGACGATCAACCCTGATTCTTTTCGATGAAGTCGATCGCCTGCTGGACCGTGACGATTTTTTCAGCCGCGTCATCGGGGATCTCGCAACCAAACTCCTCCTCCAGGGCCATCACCAGCTCGACGGTATCCAGGGAGTCGGCGCCCAGATCATCGACGAAGTTGGCCTCCTCGGTGACCTGGCTGGCATCGACGCCCAGCTGTTCGACGACGATCTTCTTGACCCGTTCGGCAATGTTGCTCATGTTTGCATTTCCTTATTGATGGATGACAAAACCTGCCCAGTTGAAACCCAAGCCCCCGCGCCCGCCGTGATCGAATCCGCGGCGAGGCTTCAGGCCATGTGAAGACCTCCGTTGACGTGGATGGTCTCGCCCGTGATGTACCCGGAACGTTCGGCGGCCAGAAACGCCACCGCGTTGGCCACGTCTTCGGCCTCGCCCATGGTACCCAGGGGAATTCGGGAAAGAATAGCCTCTCTCGCTTTCGGATTCAACGCATCGGTCATCGCGGTACGGATGAATCCTGGCGCGACGCAGTTGACGGTGATGTTGCGGGAGGCGGTTTCGAGCGCGACGCTCTTGGAAAAGCCGATCAAGGCCGCCTTGGAGGCCACGTAGTTGGCCTGTCCCGGGTTGCCGGTGACGCCGACCACGGAAGCGATGTTGACGATGCGTCCGTAGCGGGCCTTCATCATGGGTTTGAGCACCATGCGCGTCATGTGGAAGACGCTGGTCAGGTTCACCTCGAGTACCCGGTCCCAATCCTTGGGCGACATGCGCACCAACAGGCCGTCGCGGGTGATGCCGGCGTTGTTCACCAGGATGTCGATGCGTCCGAACTTCTCCTGGGTCAGTTTGAGCGACTCCTCCAGACACGGCAGGGAGGTGACATCGGCTTCAAATGCCTCGGACTCGGGGGAGATGGCGCGCACCTCCTCGAGGGCCTCGAGAAGCCGTATCGATTCGTTGCTGATCAGAACGAGCCGGGCTCCGAGTTGGGCCAGACGCACGGCGATGACCCGCCCGATACCGCTGCTCGATCCGGTGACAATGGCGACACGATCCTGCATATCGACTACCCGCGTTCAATCAAGTCAAGATGAATGGATGATGGGGGGATCCCCCCACCTGCGGACCTCCCTCGCGGGAATTCCACGGTGATGACGATGGATGCATCCGCACAGATTACCAGAAGTCAGACATGGAGGGCAACGATTTGCAAGAGACAAAACATCCCGATCGTTGCAATCCGTGCTTCAAACCCGGTTTTCCGCCCGTTTTCTCAGCGCCCGCCAACAAATGACGATGAACAGAATGCCGCCGACCACCGCGATGGCGCCACCGGCGCCGGTCACCCCCATGGCGATCTTCTTGGCGAGGGTGTCCAGACCCTGGGCCTCGCCGGCGGTCTTGCGCTGGATCCCGAGAATGCCGGACCAGGCCAGACCGAATACGTGCAGCATCGATCCACCGGCATAGAGCCAGAGTTGCCAGAGCGTCAATCGGACCGGCGGCGCCGCGAACCCCAGACGCGGCAGCAGCAGATAGCCCAACCCCATGTAGGCCACGGTCACCGAGACGATCGAGCCATGATAATGAGAGGGAATGGTGACGTTGACCCCCTTGATCAGGTAACCGATTCCGCCACCCAGACCGAACAGCGCCAACGACAGGATCAGGGCCAGGCGCAACGGTCGGGCATGGGGATCCTCGGAAACGCCGTTCCGCCAGGCCAGAAAGGCGGCGAGTCCGGCTGGCAGGGCGGCAACGCCGTTGCCGTATTTCATCAGATCGGCAAAGCCCACCTGGAATGCGGCCTCGCCGGGCACGTAACGAGCGTGCAGCACCGGCGCGACCAGCACCGGGAGCGCCCCCAACAAAAACAGGAACGCCGCGACCCGCGGGGTCAGCGAATGGGTTCCGCCTCCGGCGGTGGCCAGCCACAGCCAGGCCACGATCACCAGTTGGGTATGGGTGAATTGCAGGACGTGTCCGCCGCCCCAGAAAAGCGCCTCGTAGTAAAGCAGACCATCCAGCCCCTTGTTGAGAACCAGATAGCTCCACGACCAGAAGATCAGGGATGCCACCAGGATCAACAGGCCGGTCCGCACGCCGAACCGGAGCGCTCCGGCACCGCTCGACCACCCTTCCGAGGGACGGGGGGTGAGCAGGGCATGCAGGGCCATCACCCCGACGCCGGCCAGAAACAGGATCAGACCGAGAAAAAAGGCACCGTTCTCGAGCACCGGGACATAGTTGTTCATGAAGGGGGCATCGACCCCCAGAAACGGCGCGAAGGTGATCAACAACGCGCCGATGGACGAGACCCCCAACGCCGCCAGACCGATCCGTCCGCTCCCCTGGCGCAGGTTGAAGCTCGCCAGCAGGCCGGCAACGGAGAGAAACCACACCAGAACCGACAGATCGACATGCACCACCAACGCGGTCTTGAAGGAGCCGGTCCAGGGGATCAGATCATGGATCATCGGCATGCGGGCGATCAGGATCAGGATCACCACCAGCCCGGCGCCGATCAGCGAATAGAGCGCCAGACAGAACCAGCCCACCGCCAAACGTCGCGCGGAGCCTTCGGGCATGGGCAGGGAGAATTCGTTTTCAGACATGCATCACCTCTTCGTGTCGCCAATCAAAACAAGCAGGACCATCCCCGCGATCGGGTCGGATCGTATCACCCCGGTGGGGAGACGCACCACCCCGCGCGATGTCCCGATCCATCGCACGCGTCACGGCTGACGCATCAGCGCCAACAGTCGCGCCTCGATCCCCTGGCCATCGGCGAGCACGCCCGCCAGGCTCGCGTCGAACCAGGCGCCCCGACAGCCGATCCGGATACCGGCCACAAGCATCGGATCGCTTCGTTCCATCACCTCGACCACCCCTCCCGCCCGGACCCGCGCCCGCAGAAACGCCAAATCCTCCGGAGGGAGTTCCGCGGGCCGGACAATCTCCCACGCACCGCCCGGCAGCAACGTCAACGCCTGATCGACACCGCTTCCAAGCCAGGCGCGCCGACCCTCCCCATCCCGCCAGCGGGCCAGCAGCGCCGTCTCCAACAGCTGTCGTTCCTGTTCCAGGGCGCGTTGGGTCAGCCGCATTTCGTGGTTGCGTCGCTCGATCTCGGCGCGCACCCGCGCGCCATGCAACGCCTGTTCCCGCAGTCGCCGCTCCTGGGCGACCATCTCCTTGACCCGCGCCCGCGCCTTGCGGTGCGCTTCGGCGATCAGACGGGCCGCCTCGACGCGCGCCTGATCCAGAATCCGCTCCCGCTCCTCCACCCGTCGGGACTCCACGAAAGCCAGCATCTGGTTCAAGGTGTGCTTCATGAGGCCATTCCCAAACGCGACCGCACCAGCCGTTCCAGATCCGGCGGCATCCCCCGTCCGGTCGCATCCGGCACCACCAGGGTCAGGGGACGCGCGGAGGTCGAAAACCGTTCCATAAGCTCGGGGGATAGTTCCCTGGCGCGGGAGGCGGAAAGAAGCACCAACTCCCAATCGCCGGCCAGAGCCTCCTCCACCGCGCGGGCCACCTCGCCCGGCCCGATATCACGCGCGCGCGCGCCAGTCAGACGCCAGGCGGCGGCATCGATCTCATCCCCGATGAAGAGCGGCGCGGGCATTCAGCCCAAACGATTCAGGATCAGGATCGAGACGATCAGACCGTAGATGGCGATCCCCTCGGCCAGTCCCACCAGAATCAGCATGCGGCCCATCAACTCCGGCTTTTCGGTGATGGCGCCGATGGCGGCGGCACCGACATTGGCCACCGCATAGCCGGCGGACAAGGCGGAGATCCCGGTGGCCAGGGCCGCGGCCAGATAGCCCATGCCCGGATCCAGCGACCCGCCCGGGGCTCCCGCCGCAGGAGCGCTGGCGACGGCTGGGGAGATGAAAAGAACCAGGCTGGCCCCAACGGCCAGGATGGCGGTGAAGAGAGTCAGGGCGATGGCGATCTTGGCGCGTGGCGACATGGCCGTTCCTTCCGCAAAAGAATCAAGATGAGAGCACGGTCAATCCGGCGGTGGCAGGGGTCGAAACGGTCGCCCGCCGCCGGTCAGAAACCGGACAAAAAATTCGAACAGGATCAATCGGGTGGTCTGCACCGACACCACCAGCCCCTCCAGAGCCAGGATCAGGCCATTGCCCAACAGCAGCACCATCCCGCCGGCCACCGCGCCGCCGGCCAGATCGGCCAGGGTCACCACAGCCTGGGAGAGGCCGGCATGGGCCAGGGCGAAGGCGCCGACCCTGGCAAAGGAGAAGGTGTTGACCCCGAGTTGCAGCACGGTTTCGAGCAGATGGGCCAGCCGCCCCGGCAGCCGGGACGGAGAGTCCAGGCCGTTGCCGACCACGAAGAGCCCCAAGCCCAGCAAAGCCAGATCGTACCCGATCGGCGTGAAAAAGGCGAGCAGCGCTCCCAGATAAATCAACACCACCCCGCCCTCGTGACGCCACCAGGCCGGGCCGTGACCGCTCCAATGGGCGCCCAGGGCGGAAAAGGCCACGCCGGTGAGGATCAACCCGGCCCCAAAGGTCAGGGGTGCGGCCAGCACCGCCAGGGGGTGGGCGGTGGGATGAAGCCAGAGGGGCGACAGAATCGCCTCGGAACTGAACAGGGAACCAAACAAAAAGCCGAAGAGAATCGCGGCAGCCCCACCGCCGATCAACAGCCAGGCCGCCTCGAAACGTTTGCGCAACGCCACGCCGACACCGAGCAGCACCGCCCCCTGGCCGACATCGCCGAACATGTATCCGAACAGCAGCGGCGCCACCACGGCCAGAAGCCGGCTCGGATCCACCTCGTCGCGGCCCGGCATGCCGAGCAACCGGGGAAAGAGTTCGAACGGCCTGGCCCACCAGGGGTTGACCAGGGTGAGGGGCGGATCGCCCGGCCCGTCCTCGGCGAGGGAGGCCAATCCCCGCACCCCGGCCCGACGCAGATGCCCGTTCACCTCGGCGGCCCCGATGCCCGGCGCCACCCACCCCTCGAAGCGGTGCAGGGTCTGCCCGGCTTCGACGGTGCGCGCGGCCTGGAAATACCACTTCAAATGGCGCACCGCCTGAATCCACGCGGCAACCCGATGGCGCGCGCCGATGGCCAGGAGACGCTCCTGGATCTCGCGGATCCAGGCCGAGGTGATTTGCAGCCGTCTGGCGGCCTTGTCGGCCACCTCCGGTCCGGTGCCGCTCGCCCACTCCGGCAACGTCATCGGACGGCCATGCAGCGCCGCCACCTGCTCGGACAGGGTGGCCAACGGCTGCTCGCGCCCCACGGCCAGCAGGAACATGCGCCGCTCCCCATGCAGCAGGCGGGTCAGAAGGCCGGGGACTCCCACGAGTGGCGGGGCCTCCAGGGGGAGGGCATGGATCACGCCGCGCACCCCGACCGATCCGGACCAATCCCGTCCGAACGGCTCCAGTCGCAACCCGCCGCTTCCCAGCGCCCCGGCCAGATCCCGCACAAGCAGCCACTCGGCCTCGCGGGCCCGTTGTTCGTGTTCGAGTTGAATCAGCGGTTCGGCTTCGGCGCCCCACGCCTCGAGCGCCGCCAGGGCCCCGTCGAGCAACTGCAACGGCGCGGCGTGGGGAATCGGCGGGATTTGCGCCTCTCCGAGCGCCTCGGGCCAGCCGAGCCGAAAACGCTCGACCAGGCCATCGAACCGCTTGAGTCGTTCCAGGATCTCCGGGGTGAGCACCGGTCGGACCTCCCCGGTCACGACCTCGGGTTCGAACGGTGCCGCGCGCGCCAGGGTCTCCAGTCCCAGGGGCAGATCATCGTCCACGGCCAGAAGCCGCAACCAGCGCGCCGCTCTGGGGCGGGCGATCATGCCGCCTCCGCATGGACGAACAGGGCGCGCCGGCACAACTCGCCACGCAGCCGCAGCAACTCCAGGGCGGCAAGCCCCAAATGGATGAACACCGCGCCCGGTCGCAACGCCTGCTCGCGAAACTGCCGCTCCAGCAGGGCGCGCGGCTGGGCTCCGATCCAATCGGTGTTTCCCGAAGGCTCGCCCGCGCCCAACGTGGCGACCACCTGACGGGCCAATCGGGTCAGCGCGGACCAGGTTCGTTCATCCGCCCCCCCATCCGGCCAGCGCTCCCGCCACGCTTCGATCCACCACGCGAAGGGATCCGTCACGTCGGCGGACATCTCCAACCGCTCCAACCCCTCGAGCCGCGCAAACCAGGCATGATCCGGACCCGAGCGTCGCGCCCGCCAGACCGCCACCTCCAGATCCGGCAACACCGCCCACCAGCGCACCGCATCCCGCCACGCCTCGGGGGTCCAGCCGGCGACCCGCTCCACATGTCGGATCCAGGCCAGCCGCATCCGCTCCTCCAGATGGTGGACATCCCCCCTGGGATCCACCCCCTCCAGCCAGGTGACCAGAAAGGTTTCGCGGGCACGAGCCAGAAAAGCTTCGAGCGAGACCACCCCGACCAGACGGTTCCATTGCGCCGCGGTCAACCGCTCGCCGTGCCGGGCCTGCAATCGGGCCTGAAGTCGCGCGAAACCGGGATCGCTCATCGGAATCAGCTCTCCGCCCCGCCGGTCAGCAGAGCCGCCAGTCGTCGCGCCGCCACGCCGGACTCGGCCCAAACCGAAGGATCGGGGGTCTCCCCCCCCTCCTCCTTGAAGAGCGCCGCGCGGCGGTGATGGCGTTGCAGGGAATCGAGCTGACGACGCAGGGCCCTGGCGCGCTCCTTTTGAATGGTCGCCATGCGCCGGTCCGCGCGCGCCTCGATCGAGGCCGCCACCCGACGCGCCTCCAACAACAGCATCTCGGCCTCCCGACGGCTCTCGGCCACGCTCAGAAAGGCATCCCGATCGGCCTCCAGCGCACGATTCATCGCCTCCTCGAGCCAGAGATCGGGAGATGTGTCATCACGATTCACGGTTGCGCCCCACGCTTTTGTTGGCGAATCCATGGAATATCCGGAAAATCCGTGCCGATCAAACGAAAGCCCCTCAATTCTGATTCCGATCCTTCCGCGCCCGTCCACCCCGACCATGCCGATCCCGACTGCCACCATGATAGCAAAAACCGACCGATCCACCAATCGATTCCAACACCGGAGCATGGAATCTTCCGTGCATCGGGCTTGACGGATGAAGCATAACGGAGGATATATAAACTTTTGCGGACCTTGCCGGTTTCGCACGATCGACCTTTCGCCCCCTTGAAGGACGAGCAGACCCGTGACCACCGCCAACCCCAACCCGGATCCCCTCACCCTCGAAGCTCCCGATCATCCGGTCCAGATCGCCGAATCGGTCTGGTGGGTCGGCTCGCTGATGGGGGACGATTCGTTTCAGTGTCATGTCTATCTGATCGTCCACGGCGACCACTCGGTGCTCATCGATCCGGGTTCGGTGCTGCTTTTTCCCATTGTTCTGGAAAAAATCCAGAAGATCATCCCCTTCCACCGGATCCGCCACTTCGTCTGTCAACACCAGGACCCGGACATCGCCGGGGTGCTGCCGATCATCGACCTCATGCCCGACCGTCACCCCCAGGCCACGGTGGTGAGCCACTGGCGCATCAACGCCCTCCTGAAACACTATGCCCTGCGCATGCCCATGCTCTGCATCGAGGAGAACGGCTGGCAACTCGATCTGGGCGGCAGAATCCTGAAATTCATCTTCACCCCCTATCTGCACTCGCCGGGCGCCTTCTGCACCTTCGAGGAGAGCACCGGCATCCTCTTTTCCAGCGACCTGTTCGGCGGCTTCACCGAAACCCTGCATCTGTTCGCCCAGGACGAACGGGTGATGGAGGGAATCCGCTTTTTTCATGAACACTACATGCCCAGCCGGGAGATCCTGCTGCACGGTCTGTTCAAGCTCGAAAGCCTCCCCTTGCGGCTCATCGCCCCCCAGCACGGCAGCATCATCCCGGAACGGCTGATCCCGTTCGTCTTCACCCGCTTGAAGGAGATCGACTGCGGCCTGTATCTGATCACCCACAGCTGCTCGAACGTGCAACGCCTGGTGATGCTCAACGACCTGCTGCGCAAATCCATGGAACGGATGGTGATGAGTCGGGATTTCTCCGAAGTGGTCAACACCCTTTTGCATTCGGCCATGCCGCTGCTGCCGGTCAAGACCCTGCGTTTCCATGGCCTGCTCCACGACCAGACCATCCGCTTCGGGCCCGAGACCCACTATCGCGGCGCGGTGACGCAACCGCCGGCAACCCTGCGCGATCGCCTCGGCCTTCCGCTCGAGGCGTGGCGCCAGCCGGATGGCTCCGTGCTCTTTTCGGTTTCAGGCTCCCCCTGCACGGAGGAGACGACCGATCCGGAGGTGGTGCAAACGCTGATTCTGCCCCTTTTCGCGCCGGGCAGGCCGAACGTCGATGGGGTGGCCACCCTGGGGTTGACCGAAACGATCACCCTGGATCCCGAAACCCGCTCCATCCTCGAACAGCTCGGACTGCCGCTGGGGGTGGCGCTGGAGCGAGAGATCATCTTCCACTCCCTCAACAAGGAGCGCGAGAAGTTCTATCAGATCTCCACCCGCGATCAACTGACCGGCCTGTATACCCGTTTTTACATGCGCGACGCCGTGGCCCGACTCTGCGATCTGCACGATCGCGGCCATCAGTCCGGATTGGCCCTGGCCGCCTTCGACATCGACCATTTCAAACGGGTCAACGACACCTTCGGCCATCCCGAGGGGGACGTGGTGCTCAAAATGGTGGCCGGGGTGCTGCTGGAGAGCGTGCGCGTCGAGGATGTGCCGGTGCGCCTGGGAGGCGAGGAGTTCGTGATCTTTCTGATCGCCGCGGATCTGGAGGGGGTGACAAGAATCACCGAACGGATTCTGGAAAAGGTGCGCGCCCTGACCTTCACCGGAGCCATGGCCGGTGAAAAAGTGACCATCAGCTGCGGCCTGGCCTTTCGCGACCAACACGAAACGTTGGATGCGTTCATGCAGCGCGCCGACCTGGCCCTCTATGCCGCCAAACGCGGCGGACGCAACCGGGTCTGCCTGGCCGGCGGCGCGTCCACCGAGGCGTAAAACGCCCTCACACGCCCGCCACGAAGGCCACCACCCCCTCGATCAGCCCGGTCACCCGCGGGTCGTCCGGATCCGCGCCGTTCAACACGTTGCGCGCCACCGCCTGGCGCAATGCCGCCCCGTCTCCCGCGTCCCAGGCGGCCAGAAAGGCATCGCGACGTCCCGTGGCCTGACGCACCAGTTTTTTCATGCGCCGCGCCATGCTCAGATCGGTCACCCCGCGCTGGCGCAGACTCTCCTCCAACCCTTCGAAGGTCATGTCCCACAACGCCTGGGCCACCTCGTCCTCGCCACGATGGTGCAGCCGATGCACCACCCCGGCCACGAGCAGGATCATCACGTCGAAACGCAACGGGAAATCATCCGTCACCCCGAGCCGGTCTCCGGCGCTCCAACCCAACGCTTCCGTCACCATCCGATCGTGCAGAGCCATGATCCAGCTCCTGGAAGCACGCTCGATCCGATTTTTCTCCCGATTCCGCCACAACCACCACATGGAAACTTGGCTCCCGCCTCCCGCCGAGGGTATCATGAAACGAACCGGTAACCACCGATCCCCTCAAGACCCGGAAAGATCATGAACAAAACCTCACATCGCATGCCATTGGCCTGGACGCGCGCACTCATCGTGGCCCTTGCCCTGGCGGGCTGTCAAGCGCAGATCCACGAAAGCGGCGTCATTCTCGACGAAGACGCCCTGCACCGCATCCACGCGGGCATCACCACCCGCGCCCAGGTGCTCGAACTCCTCGGACCGCCCACCCTGGTCAACCCCTACCGCAGCAACCGCTGGCTGTATGTCCAGGATCGCAAATTCAAGAACATGCAGCGCACCTTCGCACGGGTCGCCAACCGGGTCGAAATCACCTTCGACCGCTCCGGCGTGGTCCAGGATGTCCGGAAAAACTTCTCCGACAAGCCCTGGGATCCCACCACCCTCCCGGAAGCCGACAGCGACAAGGGTTGGATGCACTGGCTCTGGGACACCCAGTATGCCCATCCGGCGGTCAACCCGCACGGACCGGCCCCAGCCGATGCGTCCTCACCGGACAAGTCCTCCGCTGGAGACGCCGACGCGTCCCCCTCCTCAGCCGACGAGAAAAAACCGTGGTGGAAATTCTGGTCGCGCGGCGAAAAAACCACCCTGACCTCGCCGCCCGCGCCCTCCCTCGACGATCACCCGCCGCTCCACGACGGGGATGGCGCCCTGCCCGGCTTCCTCGCCCCCTCGGAGCGTCTGCGCGCCCCCCTGCGGGATCCGCTCGCCCGCGAGCCCGGCCCGGCGGACGGAATGGAAGAACACCCGGATCCGCTCCTGTCGGGACAGGATGCGCTGCACAAGGAGGCGGAAGCGGGACTCCAGGAGAAGCGTTCGCCCGAGAGCGATGCCAAGGATCCCTGGTGGAAATTCTGGTCGAGCGATCCCAAACCCTCTGCCCCGCCCGAGCAGACCCCCAACAAACTCCAGGGTTCGGGACTCATCAAGGAATGACCATCGCGCTCATCGGTGGAACCAGCCTTCTGGAATCGCGCCGTTTCCAGGACGCGGCCCCACGCCGGATCCAAACCCCCTACGGCGCGGTCACGCTGCTCGAACAGGATGGCCTGCTGTTTCTGCAACGCCACGGCCTGGGCACCTATCTGCCTCCCCATCTGATCAACCATCGCGCCAACCTCTCCGCGCTGCATCTGGCCGGGGTCAAGAAAATCCTGGCCATCAGCTCGGTCGGCAGCCTGCGCCGGGAGATCCCGCCGGGAACCTTCCTGGTCCCGAACGACTTCCTCGCCCCATGGGTCAACCTCTCCCTGTTCGAGGATGCCCGCGGCCATCAGACCCCCGGTTTCGACGCCGCCTGGCGTCAGCATCTCCTGAATGTCTGGCGCCAGACCGATCTGCCCAACCCCCACGACGGCGGGGTCTACTGGCAAACACGGGGGCCCCGTTTCGAAACCCCGGCGGAGATCCGCATGTTCCAATCCCATGCCCACGTCGTCGGCATGACCGTGGCCTCGGAGTGCATCCTGGCCGCGGACCTGAAAATCCCCTACGCCGCCCTGTGCGTGGTCGATAACCTGGCCAACGGCCTGGATGAATCCCCCATCACCTTCTCGGCCTTCAAGGAGCAGGTCAAGGCCAACGAGGCCACGCTGCTGCTCATTCTGGAAACCCTCCTGCTCTCGCTCGCGCCATGAACCTCTTCATTCGTGATGCCCGCCTGCCGGATTACCCGGATCCGGTCCACATCGCCATCCAGGATGGTCGCATCCTGGCCATCGGTCCGGAAATCACCCCGGCCACGCCCGAAATCCCGATCCTGGATGCCGGCGGTCTGGCCGCGACCCCCGGCCTGGTCAATGGCCACACCCACGCCTCGATGACCCTGTTCCGGGGGTTCGGCGACGACATGCCCCTGATGCAGTGGTTGCAAACCCGCATCTGGCCCGCCGAGGCCCGACTCGACGAGGAGGATGTCTACTGGGGCGCGCGGTTGGCCTGTCTGGAGATGATCCGCTCCGGAACCGTGGCCTTCGAAGATATGTACTGGCACTTCCACGGCATGGCGCGGGCGGTCGAAGACAGCGGCCTCAAGGCGGGAGTGGGCGCGGTGATGATCGACGTGGCCGGCCCCGAACAGGGAGAAGCCTGCCGCCGACTGGCGGAAACCACCTTCGAGGAGTCGGGCCGCTACTCGGATCGGGTCCGCTTCACCCTCACCCCGCACGCCATCTACACGGTCAGCCCGGAGAGCCTGCGCTGGACCGCCGATTTTTCCGCGCGTCACGATCTGCCGGTCCACATCCATCTCTCCGAAACCGGGCACGAGGTCGAGACCTGCCTGAAAAATCACGGCGTGCGACCGGCATTCCATCTGGATCGTCAGGGACTGCTCACCCCACGGGTGATCCTGGCCCACGGCGTCTGGCTGGATGACGACGAACTCGATCTGATCGCCCGACGAGGCGCAACCCTGGTCACCAACCCGGTCTCCAACATGAAACTCGCCGTGGGCGGGGTCTTCCCCTTCGCCCGTGCCCAGGCGCGCGGCATTCCCATCGCCCTGGGCACCGATGGCGCGGCCTCGAACAACACCCTCGATCTGTTCCAGGAGATGAAATTCCTCGCCCTGATCCAAAAACACGCCCAGCACGACCCCACCGCCCTGCCCGCCCACCAGGTGTGGGAGGTGGCGACCGGCGCCAAAGCCCCGCTGGTGGGCCAGACCGGTCAACTCACCGTCGGCGCGCCGGCGGATCTGCTGCTGCTGCGCCACCACGAGCCGGAGATGACCCCGGAACACGATCTGATCTCCAATCTGGTCTACTCGGCCACCGGACATGTGGTGGATACCATGATCGTCGCTGGCCGGATCCTGATGCGAAACCGCGTCGTGCCGGACGAGGCGGAGATCCGACGCGAGGCGCGCGAACGGGCACGGCGGGTGTGTACGCCGTGAACGTCACGGTCGAACTCAAGATCAAACGCGGCGAGGGCATCCATGTCACCCGCGTCGCCATCGCCGGCCAACCGGTCGGCGAGGATCGCGCCGTCTCCGACGAAGAGTTGGCCACCTTGCGGCTGGTGGTGGATGGTGTCCGTCAACTCCTGAACCATCCCGGCCCGCCCGGCATGGCCGAGGATGCCATGCGCGCGGTCGGCATCGAACTGTTCCACACCTGGCTCTCCCCGGTCTGGAAACGGATCCTCCCGGCCCTGCCACCCGCCGGCCAAACCACCAACCTGGCCATCGTCAGCGACGCACTCGAAATCCTGCTTCTCCCCTGGGAGGCGCTGCTGCCGCCAGAACGCGATCCCCTGGGACTGGACATGGCCTTCGCCATCCAACGCCGCGTCCTGGGGCTGCCACCCGCAAACCGCTGCCGCGCCCTCTCCCCCGGTCCGCTACGACTGCTCTTTCAGGCCAGCGCCCCGGATGGATTCCCCATCGCCACCACCACCCAGGCTCGGGATGCCTTCGCGGCCTGCCTGCCGGACGACTCCCAACTCGATGCCCCGCGCATCGACCTCCGGATGGTCGAAAACGGCACCTGGGACGCGCTCCACCAGGAGATCGATTCCCATCAACCCCACGCGATCCACCTCTCCGGACCTGCCCTGATCCGCGGCACCCAGGGATTCTTCGGCTTCGAGGAGCCGGAAGACCGGCTGGTCGATGCCCGCACCGCACGGGAGATCGTCCACGAACTGCTGCGTTTCTCCGGGGCCGGAATCCTGATCATCTCCGGACGCGAACAGGGCAAATCCCCGCCCCTGGCCGCCACCGGAGCGCTCTGTCAGGGTCTGATCGCCTCCGGCGAGTTTCCCATGGCCCTCGCCTGGCCGGAAACCCTGGAGAGCGACGCGGCACGACTGTTCTTCGGCACGCTGCACACCGCGCTCGCCCAAGGCGAACGGGTCGATGCCGCACTCACCCGCGCCCGACGCGCGCTCCTGCCCCTGACCGCCACCTCGGGCCGTCCCGATTGGTTGCTGCCGACCCTGTACGCACGCGGCGAACAACCCCACCTGTTCCACGGCGCATTCCAGCTCGCCCATCGCACAAAATGGTTGCATGAGGCGCCGAAATGACCAATAGTATCCCCAGACATGAAGACCGATCACGGCTTCATGAGGTGAGCATCCTCAACATTCATCAAGTCCATTATCTAGGAAGGATCAGGCATGAAACCCGGTAAAGTTCTGGTCGCGCAAGGCGGTGGTCCCACGGCGGTCATCAATCAATCCCTGGTGGGCGCGGTCCTCGAAGCCCGCAAGTTCCCGCGGGTGGAACGGGTCTACGGCGCCCTGCACGGCGTGCGCGGCATCATCAACGAGGATTTCCTGGACCTGACCCAAGAGACCACCCACAACCTCGAACGGGTCGCCGATACCCCCGGTTCCGCCCTCGGTTCCACCCGCGACAAACCAGACGAAAAATACTGCGCCGAAATCCTCAAGGTGCTCATGGCCCACAACATCCGCTGCTTCTTCTACATCGGCGGCAACGACTCCTCCGACACCCTGCGCATCGTCGAGGACTCCGCCAGGAAGGCCCAATACGATCTGATCACCATCCACATCCCCAAGACCATCGACAACGATCTGATGGTCAACGACCATACCCCCGGCTTCCCCTCGGCGGCACGCTTCGTGGCCAGCGCCTTTGCCGGCATCAACCTCGACAACCGCGCCCTGCCCGGCGTCTATGTCGGGGTGGTCATGGGCCGGCACGCCGGATTCCTGACCGCCGCCTCGGCCCTGGGCCGCAAGTGTCGCGATGATGGTCCGCATCTGATTTATCTGCCGGAACGCAACTTCGAGATCGGGCAGTTCCTCTCCGAGGTCAAATCGATCTACGACAAACTGGGACGCTGCGTCATCGCCGTCTCCGAGGGGATCCACGACGCCGAGGGGACCCCGATTCTCTCCTCCATGCTGGCCCGCACCTTGGAAAAAGATGCCCACGGCAACGTCCAACTCTCCGGAACCGGCGCCCTAGCCGATCTGCTCACCAACGCCATTCGGGATAATCTGGGCATCAAACGGGTGCGCGGCGACACCTTCGGTTACCTGCAACGGTCGTTTCTGGGCGTGGTGTCGGATGTCGATCAACGCGAGGCGCGCGAGGTCGGCGAAAAAGCCTGCCAGTTCGCCCTGTGGAACAACGCCTGCGGCACCGTGACTCTGCACCGCGTCGGACACTACGCCGTGGAGTATCGCCTGGACCCGATGATCTCGGTGGCGGGCAAGACCCGCGTCATGCCCGACGCCTTCATCACCCCCCAGGGCACGGACGTGACCGATGCCTTCAAGTTCTATCTCACCCCTCTGTTGGGATCCGGCATGCCCGATGCCTTCCGGTTGCGCGCCCCGCGCGTGCCGAGAATCCTGCCGGGGAGTTGATGGAAGGGACGGAAACGATGGTGGGGCTGTTTGCCCGGGGAGTGGATCGGACTCAAGGAACGGGCACGATGGGACGGCTTGACCGGGGAATGGCTGGACGTGAAGGGATGGAATCGATGGGGCTGCTTGACCGGGGAATGGCTGGACGTGAAGGGATGGAATCGATGGGGCTGCTTGAC
>NZ_JBZVFG010000021.1:0-14720 GCF_058402785.1 Candidatus Magnetaquiglobus sp. | reverse complement strand
CTTTGGATGACAGGAGCCGCGCATGACCTTGCAACCCGTTGAGATCGAACAACTCGCCTCAAGTCTTCAGCCCTATTTCAACCGCTGGCTGATCGAGCGCGGTCTGGATCAATCCACCTCGATGTATGAAATGGAGATGCGCGAACGGATCGTTCGGGTGGAAGAGGAGCTTAAGCATCAACGGGAGTTGATGCAGCAGGGCTTCTTCATGATGGAAAAACGCTTCGAGCAGGTGGACAAACGGTTCGAGCAGGTGGAGAGGCAGTTGGCGCAAACAGACAATCGCTTCGAAATGATGCAGACCGAAATGGCCAAACGGTTCGAGCAGGTGGACAAGCGCTTCGAAATGATGCAGACCGAAATGGCCAAACGGTTCGAGCAGGTGGACAAGCGCTTCGAAATGATGCAGACCGAAATGGCCAAACGGTTCGAGCAGGTGGACAAACGGTTCGAGCAGGTGGACAAACGGTTCGAGATGATGCAGACCGAGATGAACCGACGCTTCGAGCAGGTGGACAAACGGTTCGAGTCGCTGACCCAGAGGATCGACCGCTTCATGATCTGGTCGTTCGGGATCAACCTGACCACGGCGGGGATCATCATCACGGTGTTGAAGTTCTGGCATTGAGCGCATCCGGATCCCCCTGGCACGAGTCGGGAACCGGATGCGAACGGATCAATCCTCCCGCGACACCCGCATGATCTCTTCGAGGGTGGTGCGCCCGGTGTGCAACAACCGCAAGCCGTCGTCACGCAGACTGTTCGAAAAGCCGCGCGCGTGGGCGATCAACTCCCGTTCGCCCGCGTTGTCGTGGATGAGTCCCTTCAAGGTGTCATCGATGGCCACCAACTCATACACCCCGCCGCGCCCGATGAAACCGCTCCCCAGGCACGCCTCGCACCCCTTGGCGCGATAAAGCCGCTCCGGCATGTGGGACCAGGGACCGCCATTCAAGGCCAGATCGGACCACTCCTGACGGGAGACCGGACAGGGCTCCTTGCACGCCTCGCACAGCAACCGCACCAGGCGTTGCGCCAACACCGCCGTCAGGCTCGAGGAGAGCAGATAGGGTTCGACCCCCATGTCCTTCAACCGGGCCACGGCGCCGATGGCGCTGTTGGTGTGCAGGGTGGAGAGCACCAGATGGCCGGTGAGACTCGCCTGCACCGCGATGCGGGCAGTCTCCACGTCGCGGATCTCCCCCACCATGACGATATCCGGATCCTGGCGCAGAATCGCCCGCAACCCGCGGGCAAAGGTGAGATCCACCTTGGTGTTGACGTGGGTCTGACCGATCCCCTCCAGATCGTACTCGATGGGATCCTCGACGGTCATGATGTTGCGGCTGGTTTCGTTGAGACGTTTGAGCACCGCATACAAGGTGGTGGTCTTGCCGGAACCGGTGGGACCGGTGACCAGGATGATGCCGTTGGGACGGTGGATCAACCGATCCAGGGCGTCGCGCATGGCGGGGACCATGCCCAACTCCTCCAGGGTCAACCGTCCGGCCTGTTTGTCCAACAAACGCATCACCACCCGTTCGCCGTGACCGGTCGGCAGGGTGGAGACGCGCACGTCCACCGGTCGTCCGGCGATGCGCAACGAGATGCGTCCATCCTGCGGCAGTCGTTTCTCGGCGATGTCGAGCCGGGCCATCACCTTGACGCGCGAGGCGATCAGCGGGGAGAGGCTTCGTTTGGGCTCCAGCACCTTGCGCAGCACCCCGTCGATGCGAAACCGCACCACGAGCCGATCCTCGTAGGGTTCCAGATGGATGTCCGAGGCCCCCTTCTTGACCGCCTCGGTCACCAGGGCGTTGATCAGGCGGATGATCGGGGCGTCGTCGGCGCTGTCGGCCAGATCGCGCGGTTCGCCGATCTGCTCGGCGGCTCGCTCCAGATCGAGATCCTCGTCCAGGGCCCCGATCTCCTCCATGGCCTGGGAGGAGCCGGCCTCGAAGGTGCGTCGCAACAACTCCTCGAAGGGACCCGGCGCCAGTTCGGTCAGATGCAACGGGCGACGCAGGGCGCGACGCAGTTCCAACAACACGGCGAGATGGACATCGGGACGGTGGTGCACGCGCACGCCATGCTCCTCGACACCCGACACCAGGGCGCCATGCCGCTTGGCGAACGAGTAGGAGAGCACCGGACTCCGATGCGGGGATGGGGACCGAGAGGCGTCAGTTGACATGATCCGAGGCATCGGGCTGGTCGTCGCGCCAGGCGGAAATGCGTGGTGTCAGGCCGTTCAACTGGCGCAGGCCGCTCTGTGGCCCGGCCTCCGGTCGGGAACTCCCACCCTCCGGACTGCGGGAACTCCCACCCTCCGGACTGCGGAAACTCCCACCCTCCGGACTGCGGGAACTCCCACCCTCCGGAGGCGCATCCGTCACGGCAGGGGTGGGCCTCTTGGTGCTCTTTTTCGACGCCTTGACCACCGACTGTTCCGCTCCGGGGGTGGATTTCCCCTTGTTGGCGGTCGGCTTGGCCTTCCTGCTCTCCTTCTTGACCGGCGGTTCGTCAATCGGTGGATCCTGGAGGGGTTCCTCGCGCACCGGAGAGGGGCGAACCAGAGGCCTGGCGGGCTCGGACGCCCCGGAAGGCCGGTCCGCGCCACCCAGGCCGCGCTCCATGCGCAGTCCGCCGATCTCGGGCAACAGGGGCGGTTGATCGGTCAGGGTGACCGGTCCGCGTCCGCGCGGCGCGGCCAACTGCTGCTCGCGCATGGCCCGGTACTTCTCGTGGGTGAGATGGATGCCATCCTCGCGGGTACGCAGGATGGTGGGACGCAGGAAGACCATCAGATTCTTCTTCTCGTCCGTCGCCTCCTCCACCTGAAAGAGCATGCCGAGCAGTGGAAGATCCCCGAGAATCGGCACCCGCTTGTTGCTCATCTTCCGATCGCTGCTGATCAGCCCGCCCAACACCAGCACCTGTTGATCGTCCACCAGGACCGAGGTCTTGATGGCGCGGTTGTTGGTGTCGCGGTTGCCGAAGGAGTCCACCAGGCCGATCTCGGAGACCTCCTGGTGGATCTCCATGCGCACCACGTTCCCCTCGCTGATCTGGGGCCGGACCTTCAGGGTGAGGCCGACGTTCTCCCGGGTGATGGTGGTGAAGGGATTGCCCCCCTGGATGGTGGTGGTCTGGCCGGTGGAGACCGACATGCGCTTGCCCACCATGATCTCCGCCTCTTCGTTGTCCAAGGTGACGACCGTGGGGGTGGAGAGGACGTTGCTGGAGCCGTCGCCGTTCAGGGCGCGCAGCAGACCGACGAAGTTATCCCCGTTGGTTCCGCCGATCAGAAGACCCGAGGTCGATGCCAGGCCGGTGGCGGCATCCGCCGTCCCCTTGGCGATCAGACCGCCGATCTGCACCAGACCGAGACCGTTGCTCGTTGGCAGGTTGGTGCCGCCGATCACCCCCTTGTTGTCGCCCTTGCCACCGAGAATACCCCACTGCACCCCCAGATCCGCGGCCTTGGAGACCGACACCTCGACGATGATCGCCTCCACCTGCACCTGGGTCTGACGCACGTCGAGCTTCTTGATCACATCCTGCATCGATTGGAGCAGCGCCGGCGGGGCGGTGATCACCAGGGCGTTGGTCCCTTCGTAGGCCTGCACGTTGACCAGTCCGGTCGCCTCGACCTTTTTCTCCTTCTGGGTATTCTTGAGGTAGTCCTGTCCCATGGAGGCGAGCACATCGACCATCTTTTTGGCGTTGGCGTGTTTCAACTGCACGACGCGGGTATTCCCCCGCACCTCGACCGGGGTATCCAGATGGGTGATGATGGTGCGCAGCTTCAGCCGGGTGGCCTTGTCGCCACCCAACAGGATCGAGTTGGTGCGTTCGTCGGCCACCGCCACCTGACGGGCCACCTGTCCCGCCGGTTGTCCAGACGCGGGAGGCTGTCCCTGCTCCAGGGCGTTGACCACCCGCGCCACCTCCACCGCCGAGGCGTTGAGCAGCACGAGGGTCTCCACCTCCCCCTCGTCCGCCTGATCGACCCGCGAGACGATCACCCCCAGCCGTTCCACCACATCGGCATGGTCCGAGACGATCAGCATGTTGCCGTCGTCGTAGGAGGCCATGTGCGCCTTGGGGCTGGCCAGCGGACGCAGGGCACCCAGAACTTTGGCCGCGCTGACGTGTTTCAACTTGAAGACCCGCGTCACCACCTCGCTGCCGTCCGTGGCCTCGTCCGGGCGGGGGGCGCCGCTGTATTTCATTTCGGTGTCGGGGATGATCTTGATGGCGCCGTTGTCCGTAGGCACGGCGATGTAGCCATGGACCTCGAGGATGGAGAGAAACATCCGGTAGAGGTCCTTTTCGGTCATCGGCTTGGCGGAGATGACCGTCACCTTGCCCTTGATCTGCGGGTCGAGGATGAAGTTGTGTCCGGTGGCCTGGGCCACGGTCTCCACCAGGGTGGTCAGATCCGCGCCCTTGAGGTTCAACGTCAACTCGGCAGCATGCGCCGGAACGGTGAACGCCACCATCCCGACCATCAAAATCAGACGTGCAACCCGCGCCAGCATCGCTCGATCAGAACCTCGGATTTGGTGTGCCGTGGTGAAAATCCTGTTGACTCAATTCCCGCCCAACTCGTGATGCACGGTCATCGCCCTGCCGCCACGCAGCAGGCTGGCATGCAACACCCGGCTCCGGCTCAATCCCCCCAAGGCTTCCATCCCCTTGGCTGGTGAACTCAACACCACCCCATTCACCGAGGTGAGCACGTCACCGGGCATCAGGCCCAATCTTTCCAGCAATCCCGGCTCGTTGCCGGTCAGCAACCGATAGCCGCCGAACACTCCGTCCCGGCTCTCGACAGACATGGGAATGCGCGCCAACACCGCGTCCGGATTGGTCTGAAACTGCTCGCGCAACTCCCGCAACAGCTCCGCCGCCTCGCTCGCCGGGGGTGGAACCGCCGTGCCGGCCAGTTTCACATCCAGAGGCAGGAGGATACGCGGCAGGCGCAGGGTTTCGTGGTGTCCGCCCTTTTCCAGGATCACCCGATCGGGGCGCACCGCGACGATGCGGGCATCCCCCGGCAACTTGTCGCCGATGGCGTAGATCTTGTCCGCATCGCCACCCGACCGCACCGCCACCCGAGTTTCGGAACCCGAACCGTTGAGAATGCCGGTCAGCACCAGATTCAACCGGGTCTCCGGCGCATCCTCGGGCACGCTGACGGATACGATCGTCACGGGGTTGGCCGCCGCATCCTGACCGAACGGGTGCCAGTCGTTCCAGCCATGCAGGCGCTCCGGTCGTTCCGACCCGTTTTTCGGCGCCTCGGGAGTGGCGGGCGCGACGACCTCCGTCTCGGAACGCGACCAGGCGCGCTGGATCCGCCACGCATCATGGGCGATGGCGAACGCCAAAAGCAGATTGCCCGCGACCACGAGCCAGGTCAGGGGCTTGAGCCCCAGAAAACGCCGTTCACCGGTCGAGGCGCGAGCCTCTACGGCACCACCGATCGGTTTCAACGGGTTGGCGGTCGGCATGGGGCGTGACACGGATTTCACGGCAGACGTGCCTCCCGATGACGTGACAAAGGTCGTGAACCATCCCCCCGCAAACAAAAAAAGCCCCGTGCCGCGAACGACACGGGGACCCTTGCCATGAAGCCTCCACAAGGGAAGTCCACGGTCGTGGGGTGCCGGGGGTCACCCCCCATCCTTCATGTTAGCATAGACCGCTTACGGGTTCCAGGGCAACTCCCAACCTTTCGGCGCCTCACCCCTGGCGGGCAGCATGCGCAGGAAGCGGATCCCCAGCACATAGATCACGCCGGCGATGCCGACGCCACCCAACCCCAGCAGCAACTCCGGCAAGGTTGGGACATAGGTTCCGGAGAGCCCGTCCTGGAAAACGCTGGAAATGGTATACCCCGGGAACAGGTCGAACGGATAGGCCTGGCCGGCCATCAGGGTGTGACCCACGAAACAGAAGGTTCCGATCACCACATAGGCCGAGGCCATCAGCACGCCGTTGACGCTGTTGCCGATGTTGTGGTTGAACAGCAGCCCCATCGGCAGAATCACCCCCAGACCCCACACCCCCAGCCAGTAGAGCCAGGCCCACGGACCGGTGAGAATCCAGGTTTCGACCGCGTAGGAGGATGGATCGTACATGCGGGTGAACTTCTCGACCACCAGCAGATAGGCCACCAGCGCCAAAAAGAAGATCATGGCGTTGCGCATGCCGTAGACCAGGCGCGCGTCCAGTTCGCGTTTGGTGTGGCGGAAGGTGTAGACCAACAGCAGGATGCTCAGCGCCGTGCCCGAGGAGAGGGAGACGGCCACGAAGGTCGGGGCGGTGATCGCCGAACCGAACACTTCGCGTCCCTGGATCACGCCGAAGATCGAGCCCGTGCCGGTGGTCAGCACCAGACGCCAGGCAAAGGCGGCGGTGCCGACGAACTTCTTGTACTGCTTGTACTCGAACATGGTCCAGAGATAGAGCAGGCACAGGGTCAGAAAGCCGGTATACAGGAAGACGTTCCAGGTGAACATGGAACGGAAGTTCATGTGGATCATGGTCAGGAGCATGTTGTCGGGCCGGCCCAGATCGAGCACCAGCACGGCCAGGCCACCGCTCAGGAGCGCGATGGAGAGGAAGGCCGAGAAGCGTCCGAACTGTTCGAACTGCTTGACCGCGAAGACCGTGGACATGGACCCCATGTTCAGGGCGCCCGAGGCCATCACCAACAGCGAAATGGCGAAGACGTGCGGCAGGCCCCAGACGATCTGGTTGTTCATGCCGGTGACGCCGTGACCGTGGATTTCGACGTACAGAAACGACGCCGCTCCCAGCAGCACCAGCGCGACCATGGCGCCGAGAACCTTCCAATATCCGAGGGAACGGCCCTCGATGGCGGAGTATTCGCTCAGCATGATGGCCTCCTAGATGCCCTGGTAGTGGACATGGGGTTTGAGCCCCAGATCCGGACGGATGGTTTGGCTCTTCTCCTTGAGAAGCCTCTGGGAGATCTCGGAGTTGGGATCGTTGATGTCCCCGAAGATCATCGCCCCCTTGTCGGCCTTGGCGCAGGCCTCGACACAAGCCGGCGGCTTGCCCTCGTCGATGCGATGGGCGCAGAAGGTGCATTTTTCCACCACGCCGGCGGCACGGATCGGCACGTTCGGGTTGCCCTCCTTCGGGGGGCGGGTCTTGTGGAAGACCAGCGAGCGGGCCTTGTAGGGGCAGGCGATGATGCAGTACCGGCAGCCGATGCAACGGTGCTTGTCGATCAGCACCAGACCATCGTGACGGACGAACGACGCCTCGGTGGGACAGACATGCACGCAGGGCGGATTTTCGCAGTGGTTGCAGAGCACCGGCAGGCTCACCGTCGGCTTGCGCAGGCCTTGATCCTTCAACTCCACCTTGCGAATCCAGTGGATATCCCGTTGCGGATCGCCGAACAGCGGCACGTTGTTCTCCGCGCGGCAGGCCTTGGTGCAAGCCGTGCAGTCCGAGGTGCATCGGGTGGTGTCGATGAGCATGGCCCATCGTTTGCCCGTGCCCGACGAGGGGGTTGGCGCAGCCGGGGCGGCGATCAAATGGAGGCCCGGCGCCAGCGCCACTCCCGCGGCGATGGCCCCACCCAGGCCGAGTACCGATCTTCTATCCATGGTCATGGCTGAAGTTCCCAAAAAGGGGTCATTTGGGATATTGGTGGCAATCGAAACAGTTCGGCGCCACCCCCACGTAAGCATGGCAGCGGTCGCAGAACCGCTCCTTGCTCGGATGGCAAGAGATGCAGCCCAGAAAGGATTCCGTCGGGACGGCCTTCCCCTCGCGTACCGTCTCTTCCCGTTTATGCTTCAAGAAGTCCATGTGGTTGCGCCGCATCCACTCGGCATCACGCACGCACGGTCCGCGCACGGCCTTCTCCGGCTGGGGCGGATCGGCCTGAACCGAAAGGGGCGCCGCGATCCACGCCGCGAACAGCACCAACAACAGCAGAAACGCTCGCGACCAGCGTCCCGCCCAGGATGTGGGAGACTTCACGGACTCTCCTCCTCCATCTCGTAAGGTTGATGCTCCCGCCGGCATCCGGAACGGACACCGGCGGAAGATGCGCATGGACGCGATCAAAGCCAGGAGTGGGTCAGATTCTTCTCGACCAGATCCACGAAGCCGTCGTAATCGGTGGTCTTGATCCCCTCCACCAGTTCGGTGACGGCACGGGCCTGCAAATCGGCGCTCAGAGCGAGAACCTCGCACTTCGCCATCGCCTCTTCGAGCAGTCCGACCTTGACATTGCCGGCCTGGGCCGCCAGCACGCCATCCTCGATCAACAGAATGACATCCCCTTGGCTGGCAAAACGGACGCAGCTCTCCAGCGTCGTGTTCTGGAAGGGGGATTTGTTCACGGTATGCAACATGATCCAGGGTCTCCTCGATTCTGTTTGGCTCTTGCCGTGGAACTCCCGCCAGGAAGGGCCACGACAAGGGGGTGAGGGGGCGCGCCCCCCATCATGCAGGTTAGAAAGCCAGAATGTTGTGCTGTTGAGCCATCATGGCCGCGATCTGGTCGCCATCGACCACTTCGGGCTTGATCGGCTCCTCGGTATCCTCGTCTTCGCCGATCACCAGCAGATCGTCCTCGGTCATGCCGCGATCTTCCATGGACTTGCGATCCACGTAGACCTGGGAGATTTCGTAATCGACCAGCGCGCCGTAAGTGGCCGCGAACCCCTTGATGCCCAGCTCCTTGGTGTTCTGGCCCTGCTTGACCGCGAACACGCCGTCATCCATGAAGACCACGGAGATGTCGGCGTCGTAGGCGGCCATGATCAACTTGACCTCCAGCCCTTCATAGACATAGATCGATCCGTGCGGCGGTTTGCGGACCGTGAACATGATTTTCTTGATCTCTTCGGCCATTTTCCGAACTCCTCCTAATCAATCGCCAAATACCACGAGCCGGTCGGCTTCGATGGCCATCATGGTCAGTTGTCCCAGTCCCGAGATACGCACGTTGGGCACGAGCACGTCATCGACGATGCCGCGCCGCTTGGCCGCCGCGATGCAGACAACGATGTCGATCCCGGCAGCCCCCAGCGCCGACCAGCGATTGGCGATGTGCCGGTCGTCCTGCGGCGGTTCCATCAGCTTGGTGACGTTGTAAACCCCGTCGTGGTAGAAGAAAATCCCCTTGATCTCATGCCCTTTCTTGATGGCCGCCTGGAGAAAGTTGTAGGCCGTGTCCGAGGCCTCATGATTATAAGGTCCTTCGTAGATACATACCGCAAGTTTCATGGTCCGGTCTCTCTGTCGTATGTTGCCACGGGTGTGATTGAATGGCGTCCGAAGGCACTCCCTCTGACGCAAACACATATTAGTATATCACGATTCAATGATATTGGAACCGATAATCTTCACTTTTTTGCACGCCGGACTGGCATGACGGAAAGATCCCCCCTCACCTTCCGACCGCGGACCCGCCTTCGGGCGTCGCACGCCAGAAATCGGCCAGGAATGCGGCCCATCCTGGAGACCCCTGGGCGTGAAGATGTGCGTAACAGGCCAGAATATTACGAAATTTCAGGCCATCGCGCCGGCCATCGACCCCGAAGCCGCGGGTGACGCCAAAGGCGTACTCCACCCCATCGCCCACCCGCGTGACGCGGGAGTGGTGGAACTCGTGGCAGGGGAGCGCCACCCCGGCGCCGGGCCAGGGGAGATCCCCGGTCCCCTCGATTTGCATGTAGCCGTAGCCGACCGGACGTTTCTCCACCGTCACCTCGATGGGCAGGGCGCCGATCATCTCCACCCGTCTCTCCCCCCAGGCGATCGATTCGGCGAGCATCATCAATCCGCCGCACTCGGCGAAGATCGGCATCCCCGCCTCGGCGCGGCGACGGATCTCGTCGAGCAGGGGGCGTCTGGCGGCCAGATCCTCCATGAACACCTCGGGAAAACCGCCCCCCAGATAGAGGCCGTCGCACCCCTCGGGAAGCGCCGCATCGTCGAGCATGGAAAAGGGGACGAGTTCCACGCCGGAAGCGCGCAACGCCTCGAGGTTCTCCGGGTAATAGAAATGGGTGGCCTGATCGAGGGCCATGGCCACCCGCACCACGGGCGCGCCGTGGGGTCGAGGAGCGGAATCGTGCGCGGCGAGCGGATAAGGCCAGGGTGGGGCGGCATGGCCGAGCGCCAGAATGGCATCCAGATCGACATGGGCGGCGATGGTGTCGCGGATGGCGCGGATGCGTTCCGCCAGGCTCTCTCCTTCCACCACGGGTTGCAGTCCCAGATGGCGTTCATCGATGGCCATGGCACGGGTCCGGGGGATCGCGCCCAGGATCGGCACCGGCACGAAACGATTCAGGGCGATGCGCAACCGCTCCTCGTGACGGGGGGAGGCGACGTTGTTGAGCACCACGCCCCGGATCCACGCACCACCCGGAAAATCGAGGTGACCGCGAATCAACGGCGCGATGCCGCGCGAGGCCCCCTTGCAATCGACCACCAGCAGGACCGGCGTTTGCAACAGATCGGCCAGGGCCGCCCCGCAATCGGCCCCTTCCAGGTCCTGTCCGTCGAAGTAGCCGTGGTTGCCCTCGATGAGGGCCAGATCACCGCCCGCGCAATATCTGGGGAAATTCTCCAGGATCGCGGGGCGACCCATGATGTGGAAATCGAGATTGTGACAGGTAGCCCCGGCGGCGCGACTCAACCAGGCCGGATCGATGAAATCCGGCCCCTTCTTGAAGGGACGCACCGCCACGCCGCGCGCGGCCAGGGCCGAGGCCAATCCCAGGGTAAGGGTGGTCTTGCCCGAACTCTTGCGGGTGGCGGCGATGAGCAGACGCGGAATCATGCGCGCCTCCCCTGGCATGCCGCGCGATTCCCCCCTATCCTGTTGCGAACCGTGTTTCGCGTCACCGTCGCCTCTCTACCATCGATGATCCATACCCATGCCAAAAGAACAAGGAGCGCCGCGCGTGTCCACTCCCACCATCGGCGTATTGCTCGCGCAACTCGGCACCCCGGACGCCCCCGAAACCCAGGCGGTGCGACGTTTTCTCAAGGAGTTTCTATCCGACCGGCGTGTCGTCGATCTGCCGCGATGGAAATGGCTGCCACTCCTGCACGGCGTCATCCTGCCCGTCCGTTCTCCCCGTTCCGCCCGGCTCTATCGAAAAATCTGGCGTCCGGACGGGGTGTCCCCCCTGCTCCACCACACCCGGCGGGTGACCGAGGGGCTGGGCGCGCGACTCGGAGCCGGAATCCGGGTGGAATTCGCCATGCGCTACGGCTCCCCCGCCATCGCCGAGACCCTTCATACCATGACCCGCGCCGGAATCCAACGGCTCTTGATCATTCCCCTTTTTCCCCAATACGCCTCGGCCACCACCGCCTCGATCGCCGATGCCGTGGCCATGGCGTTCGCGGAGGAGCGTTTGCAACCCACCCTGCGCTTCGCGCCGCCCTTTTTCGCGGATGACGGCTACATCCGCGCCTTGGCCGACGTGGCCCGCGCCCGACTCGATCCGACCGAGCCCCGCGACTGGCTCTTCTCTTTCCATGGCCTGCCCCAACGGTTCATCGACGAGGGGGATCCCTACGCCGAACAGTGCCGGATCACCGCGCAACGACTGGCCGAGGAATTGCATTTACCCTCGGAGCGCTGGCATGTCGGCTTTCAGTCGCGCTTTGGCCGGGAGGTCTGGTTGACACCGGATACCGCCGGCCTGCTCGACGCGCTGCCGCGTCAAGGAAGGCGGGATCTGGCGGTGCTCTGTCCCGGTTTCACGGCGGATTGCCTGGAAACTCTGGAAGAGATCGCGGTGGAGGGCGCGGAAATTTTCCACCGGGCTGGCGGGGAACGATTCGACTATGTGCCCTGCCTGAACGACACCCCCGCCTGGATCGGCGCCCTGACCGAAATCGCACGGCGGGAGTTGTCGGGCTGGCTTGAAAAGAATTGAAAAAAACCATTTCAAACGGCGTGCCTACACGCTATGATGAAGGATGCGGACCTTGGTGCTCCCGGAGACGGATCGCGGGCATCTGGATTTTATCGAAATTTAGGAACATAACTCATGAATAAGATTCCGAAATTGCAATCCCTCGATGAGGCCCAACTCCTCGTGGAAGAGCTGTATGAGAAGGTTCAGGAGGCCACCGAGGAACTGCGACGCGCGGACGGGTTCAGCCGCAACAACGCCCAGGTGATCGAAAAGCTCGCCATCTCCGCCCAGGAGATCGGTCAGGCGGTGAAAATGATCAAAAACATCGCCGGTCAAACCAACATGCTGGCCCTCAACGCCGCCATCGAGGCCGCCGGCGCCGGCGAGGCGGGCAAGGGATTCGCGGTGGTGGCCAACGAAGTCAAGGATCTGGCCCGTCAAACCGCCGAGGCCACCAACCTGATCTCCAAAAAAATGGCCGACATCCTCAAGAATACCGCCGGCGCCTCGGATACCGCCCGCGAAATCACCGAAAGCATCGAAAAGATCCGTCGCGCCAACGACGAGATCATCCAGGTCACCCACGACTCCAGCGGCATGAGCTGAACCGGAATCGGTGATCCGGCGCGCGGCATGACGACTGCGACCATTTGAAATCCAGTGATGATAACCGCGATGCGGACCAAACCGCTCTCCTCATTGCCTGAAGGCACGACATGAGGCGGTTCGTTACTGGTGCGTCGGATCCCTTAAAAAGAGTGCTGTTTGAAGCTGCCAGGCAGGGCGGCAGGAGTGCATGGGACCCAATGGCGCGGTTTTTCCCTGACCTGGGGAAACGGGTCTGAAAGTGGCCGTCGGCCAACGATTGGAACGCGAAAAGCTCATCATTGCCGATAATCTCGGTGATCAAAAGGCCAACTCAACGGCATTGGGTTGAGATGTCGGCACTTGAAACCACCGATCCATGCGCGAAGCACATCCCATTCAACACCTTCAGGCCAGCAGGCAAACGGGACTCGTCCGCGCCGATGTCACCAATGGCATCCACATGTGATTGCACACATTCAAGGACATCCTCATTGGAACCGAGTTCCTCGGGCGGCGCCCCCTTGCCAAGGAAACGTTTTACGGTCCAACAGGCAAGATACTTCTCTTCATCCTGAGCCAGAAACCTCTCCAGAAAAATCTTTCTGGTTTTGTTGCTTGGCGCGACATTGACGACCGTGACCGATTTGCCGTTAACCTCGATACTGCGACCGGTGTACAACATCGAGTTGCGGCAGTGTCAGCCGCAACCTCATATTTCTTCAAGGATGATCTGGCCACCCCTCCCGGTTGACTCAATCGGCGACAGCCTTTTGGGCGACGTTTCACCGCTCGTGGTTCCGCTCTACCAGGTCGATTGCCCATCCTGACGGCAGGCGATGGCCCGCAGCCTTATCATCCATGATCCTGGTAATCCGCCTCCCGGCCCTCCGGCAATGTCCACCCCTCCCCGTAGGTGGCGCGAATGTACGCCGCGCTGGGACGCAACCCCATTCCAAAAAGCATGCGGTCGCGCTCGGCGATGGGACGCTGATCCTGATCTTCCGAAACCCGTCTCCACACCTTCGGCGGATGGGCCGTGGGGAAATTCCACGCGGTCAGCCACGCCCCAACGCTCCGATTGAAACTGTCGGAGATCAAATCCGCATCCGCCTTCACCACCTCGTTGCGCACATGCTTGTGTACGTCCGCTCGGTACTGCCCGCCCCCGGCATCGGTGGTCAGGGTCTGGGAGAGGGTCACCTTGGCGATGGCCGCGTTCATGCGATCGATGAAGCTCTCGTAACTCACCTGGCCGCCACGGGAGGATTCGATCAACTCCACCTTCATCCCCTCGGGCACGATGATCCCGGAATCGGTCTGAATCGCCCGCAGCGCGGCCAGCAAACGTCGTTTCTCCTCGTCGGTGGCGTTGGCCGGATAACTCCCCATGGCGGTGGGCATGCCGAACTTGTCCATGAAGATCAGCCAGAGTTTCAAACCGTTGCGCTTGAAAAAAACCGGCCAGTAGAGCCAATGGGCCAGACCCAGGCCATAGGGATCGTCGTCGTTGTCCGCGCCGGCGTGGAAGTGCCAGAACTTGCGCTCCGGCAGTGCCAGACCGTTCGGTTCGCCAGGAGTGACCAGCATCGGCCTGCCGAGGGGATCGAAGGTGAAACGGCGCTGCTTGCGCACCCGTAACGCCTCCAGGGTGACGAATCGGCCATCCCGCCCCCAAAGACACTCGGCCACCGCGAAGCCGTAGAAGATGCCGTAAAGCATTTTATCGGTCACGTTGTCCCAACCGATCCGGTTGAGGGTGTCGAGGAGGAGATCGGCGGCCATGCGACTCTCCCGATCCGGACCGCCCGGACGCACCCCCCATTCGGCGGAGGTGACCGCCATGCGACGCTGCTGGAAGGTGGAGGCGACCTGATCATCCCGCAACACATCCTCGTACAGGGTGTAATCCCCGCCCCGGTCGCGCAGCACCGAGTCCTGGGGCAGGAGGGCATTCATCAACCCGCCGAAATCGCGGGTGATGTCGCGGCCATCACCGGAGACGGCGACTTCGCGAAACAGGGGGGTGACCGCTTTGGCGCGCGACTTGACCTTGGCCATGATGATCTCGACTCCTCGAATCGGTAGCAGACGAAGGAAAAGAAACTGAAGGAACCTTCAACCCGAATCAAGATAGTCCGGCACTGGGCTCCGACTGTTCTATGCGCCCTTGACCGAGGCTGGAAGAGGCTG
>NZ_JBZVFG010000020.1:65346-66459 GCF_058402785.1 Candidatus Magnetaquiglobus sp. | reverse complement strand
GATGATACTTCGTCTCAAGACGCGGGAAAGTAGGTCACTGCCAGGAAGTTTTTTTATTCTGGTTTCCGATCGGGCGACATGTTCTCAAGCTGACATGGTGTCCGATCGGGGACTGAAAAAATCCTTTGAAGGAAGTTCTTGGTTCCATGAAAACCTTCACCCCCTCATCCAAAGAGATCGTCAACGATTGGATTCTCATCGACGCCACGGACAAGGTTCTGGGGCGTGTAGCCAGTCTGGCGGCGCATCGTCTGCGTGGCAAGCACAAGCCGACCTTTGCGCCTCACATGGACGTTGGCGATTTTGTGGTGATCATCAATGCCGACAAGGTACGTCTGACTGGTTCCAAGCTGGAGGACAAGCAGTATTATCGGCACAGTGGTTATCCTGGTGGACTCAAAACCACCAATGCGGCCACGGTATTGAGTGGCCGGTATCCGGAGCGGGTGTTGCAGGATGCGATCATCGGCATGTTGCCCAAGAATACCTTGGGTCGTCAATTGGGTCGCAAGTTGAAGATTTACGCGGGTGATGTGCATCCGCACGCTGGCCAGAAGCCGCAACCTCTCGCCCTGGATTGATGGGCGGTTAGACGTTACACGAGGATGGATCGGACATGTCTTTGACCAACGCCACGTATGCCACTGGAAGACGCAAGGAGGCGATTGCCCGGGTTTGGATTCAACCGGGTGACGGCAAGATGCTGATCAACAAAATTGGCATTGATGCTTATTTTGACCGTGCTGGTTTGCGTATCATTGCTCGTCAGCCATTTACGGTCACCCAGACCGATGAGCGTTTTGATGTCACGGTGAACATTGCCGGTGGTGGTGTATCGGGGCAGGCGGGTGCGATCAAGCATGGTATTGCGCGTGCTTTGGTGGCGTATGATCCGGCCTATCGGGCGGTGTTGAAGAAGGGTGGTTTCTTGACCCGTGATTCGCGTGCGGTTGAGCGTAAGAAGTACGGTCGTCACAAGGCCCGCAAGAGCACGCAATATTCGAAGCGTTGATATTGCGGTCGAAGGATCGGGAAGATCGGATGGGGGAGGCGTCGATACGCCTCCCTTTTTTATTGGGGGGGTGGGTTTGAGGTTGTTTGGCGGTTGGGAAT
>NZ_JBZVFG010000020.1:0-65246 GCF_058402785.1 Candidatus Magnetaquiglobus sp. | reverse complement strand
CAACCGTTGCGGGGGCGAGAGGTCTCCGGTGGTTGGGAATCAACCGTTGCGGGGGCGAGAGGTCTCCGGTGGTTGGGAATCAACCGTTGCGGGGGACGGGGGGCCGAAGGTCCCCGGCGGAGGTTCGGAGGCAGAGCCTCCGAGGTTTTGTTTTTGACTTTATATGATTTTGACTTTGTTTGAGTTCTGTTGTTGCTTGTATTCTGATATTGTTTCAGGCGCGTCTTTCGAAAGAAATTTTTTTCACGGTTTTTGTGAAAAAAATTCGCGCCAGCCTTGGCTGCGGCATCGGTTTGCGTTTTTTGCAAACCGATGCCGCGAACATGGCCCAAAAAGCAGGCCGCCGGAGGCGGCATGTTTCCAGGCGGGCAATTCGCCATGAGTCGTTGCCCAAAATCGGCAACGACTCATGGCACATGAGACGGCGCGCGCTTGCGCCATTTTTCGCAAAAGACGCGAAAAATGGCTTATCGTGAAAAGCGCGCGAAAAGCAAAGACAAGAACAAAGACGAAAGAACAAAGAAAAAGTCCCAAGGGCGTTGCCCTTGGATCCCACCAGGGGCCATTGGCCCCTGGACCCCGCCAGTTTGTTTGGGGCCCCGGACCTGCCATCGCAGCCCCCTGGACTCCACAAATTGGGGTTCCACGGGTCGGATACCTTGCACAAAGGAAGTCAACCATGACCATCGCTGTCGGCATTTTCGGGGCCAGCGGCTACACGGGAGGTGAACTGGTCCGCCTTCTGGCACGCCATCCCAAGGTCCGCATCGCCTTCGTCACCTCGGAACGCCACGCCGGACGCCCCCTGGCGGAGGTCTTTCCCCACCTCGGCGCCTTGCCCGATCTGATCTGTCGCCCCCTGACCGACTTCAAATCCTCGACGGATTGCGATGTGGCTTTTTGCGCCCTGCCACACCTGACCTCCATGGATGCGGTGCCGGAACTGCTGCAACGGGGCATACGGGTGGTGGATCTCTCCGCAGATTTCCGCTTGCGCGACGAGGATATCTTCCACACCTGGTACGGCGAAGCCCACCGCGCGCCCAATCTTTTGACCGAGGCGGTCTATGGCCTGCCCGAGGTGACCGGACGCGAGGCGATCAAGAAAACACGCCTGATCGCCAATCCGGGCTGCTATCCGACCTCGATTCTCCTGGCCTTGGCACCCTTGCTTAAAGAAAAGGCAATTGAAACCGAAACCTTGATCCTCGATAGCAAATCCGGGGTGAGCGGCGCGGGTCGGTCGGCCAAGCAGGATTCGCTCTACGCGGAGGTGGCCGAGGGATTCCGGGCCTACAAGACCATCGGTCATCGCCATACCCCGGAGATCGAACAGGAATTGGGGCGCGTGGCGGGCACGACGCTCAAGGTGCGCTTTTCCCCCCACCTGATTCCGCAAAGCCGGGGAATTTTGTCCACCTGCTATGTTCGGCCTCGTCTTCCCTTGACGCAACACGAATGGCGTGATTTGCTGGCTACACACTACCAGGACGAACCGTTCGTGGAGGTGCTGCCGGTGGGTCAACACCCGTCCACGTTGCAGGTTCGTGGTTCGAACCATTGCGTGTTGGGCGTGGCGTTGGACGAACGAACCGGCTGGCTGGTGGTGATGTCGGTGATCGACAATCTGGTGAAGGGGGCGTCCGGTCAGGCGGTGCAGAACATGAACCTGATGATGGGCGTGGAGGAAACGGCGGGATTGGAGCAGTTGCCGCTCTATCCGTGACCGTGGTGATGCCGGAGCGGTTTTGCTTGCCATGCGGGGAAAAGTCTGCTAACAAGCTTTACTTTCCGGGAGATTTCCGGTGTAGTCTTGCGTTAAGAAACCAATCAAAGGAGTTGCAACCATGGCATTGATTATCACTGAGGATTGCACGAACTGCGACGTCTGCTTGCCCGAGTGCCCCAACGAGGCGATCAGCGACGGTTCGGACGTGGATCGGGACATCTATTTCATTCACCCGGACCTGTGCACCGAGTGCGTGGGCGCTTTTGACGAGCCGCAGTGCGTTGAGGTGTGCCCGGTGGAGTGCATCGAGCCGGACCCGGATCACGAAGAGTCCAAGGAAGCCCTGCAAGCCAAGTACGAAACCATTCACGCCAATTGATGGCGATGCACGATGGATTGTCTGCTGACGCCTGATACGTTCGGCACAGGCAGGCAGATGCGGCGGAAGAAGGGGCGTATCCGGGAGCGAGTGCGCCCCTTTTTTCTTGCGGAGCGGTCGCGGGGTTTGGGCCTGCCAACATGACGGGATGGAAGGCGTGTTGGCCTGACCACGCCCGCATGGCCCATCCAGGTGCGGGATGGCGCGGGAGGAGCTGCCGGTTCGGGGCGTTTCCGAAAGGGGATGGGAGCGGACGATGCCACGGGGCATGACGGGATTTGCAAGCGGGGAGCGGATGATCGGCGAGGCGCGTATCGCCTGGCGGGTCAAATCGGTGAATCATCGGTTCTTGGATTTGTCGATGCGGCTGCCCGAAGGGTGCGAGGCCCTGGAGATCGAAGCGGGCAAGCGGCTCAAGCAGCGGTTTGCGCGCGGTCATCTGGAATGCGTGTTCACGGTGGGGGTGGATCCAGGCGCGACCCGGCGCATGGAGATGGATGAGACGTTGTTGAAAGCGCTGCTGGATCTGGAGCGGCGGATGACGGAGCTTGCGGCGCGACCGGGGATGGATCGGGCGCCGTTGAGTCTGGATCGGCTGCTCTCCTGGCCGGGGATGACGAGCGAGCGGCGGTTGGCCGCAGAGTTGCTCGGCGCGGCGGGACAGGAGGCGATTCTGGAGCTGCTGGAGTCGGTTTGCGATGATCTGGATCGGGCCCGCGCCGAGGAGGGACGGGCGCTGGTCGAGGTGTTGCGGCGGCTGATCGAGGCGTTGCAAGGGCGGATCGCCGAGGTGAAGGGGGCGATGCCCGGCGCGCGGGCCGTGGTGGAGCGGAAATTGCGTGAGCGTGTGGCCGAGTTCATGGGCGGCACGCGCGAGGGGATGGACGAAGGGTTGGCGCGGGAGTTGGCCTATCTGTTGAACCGCATGGAGATCGCCGAAGAGGTGGAGCGGTTGGGGGTGCATCTGCGTGAGATGGAGAGCCTGCTTGCCGGCGATCAGCCGGTGGGGTTGCGGTTGGACTTCCTGTGTCAGGAGCTGAATCGGGAGGGGAATACCCTTTGTTCCAAGGCGCAGGATCACGCGGTGTCGAAATTGGGGGTGGAGATCAAGGTTCTGGTCGAACAGCTGCGGGAACAGGCGCGGAATCTGGAATGATGAATGGGGATAAGGGTTTCGTCTTGATTCTGTCCGCGCCATCGGGCGCGGGGAAGAGTACGTTGGCGCGCATTCTCAATGGGCGTCACGAAGGGTTGTTGACCTCGGTTTCGACGACCACGCGCCAGCCCAGACCCGGGGAACGCGAGGGCGAGGCCTATTTTTTCGCGGATGCGGAGAGTTTTCGGGAACGGATCGCTCGAGGTGCGTTTCTGGAGTGGGCCGAGGTGTTCGGCAACTACTATGGAACCTCGCGCGCCTTCGTGGAGGAGGCTCTGTCGCGTGGTCAGGTGGTGGTGCTGGACATCGATTGGCAGGGGGCACGGCAGGTGCGCGCCAACATGGGAGGCGCGGATGTGGTGAGCGTCTTCATTCTGCCCCCCTCCCACCGACATCTGGTGGAGCGGTTGCGCGCGCGCGGTCAGGATGCCGTCGAGGTCATCGAACGGCGCATGGCCGAGGCCGCCGCTGAGGTGTCGCATTGGAACGAGTACGATTACATCGTCATCAACGACGATCTGGATCGGGCCGGAGACGAACTGGCGGCGATCGTGACCGTGGAGCGGTTGCGCCGCGGTCGGGCCAAGGGCCGGATTCAGGGTATTCTGGAGACCTTTGGTTTGTGATTTTGTCGTTGCATTAAATAGAGGAGTGAGAGCATGGCTCGTGTAACGGTGGAGGATTGTCTGAATCACGTCAACAATCGCTTCGATCTGGTGATCATGGCGGCCAAGCGTGCGCGGCAGTTGACGGCGGGCGGTGAGTCGTCGCTGGCGCGGGAGAACGACAAGAATACAGTGCTGGCGTTGCGCGAGATCGCGGCTGGGGTTCTCGACCTGGAGAAACTGATGGCCGAGGAGGAGCGGTTGATGGTCAACGAGCCGGAGGAGGAGTTGATGCTCGTTCCCGAGGAGACCATGGCCATGGCCCGTTCCCTGGTGGGGGATGATCGCGACGAGGATTCGGACGGCGAAGGGGATGAGGAGTTGGGCGAGGGCGAGGAGGATCTGGATCTGCTGGCCACGGCGCTGGATGTGCTGGGAGATGAGGATGATCTGGATCCGGATTCGGATGCCCGTGCCCTGATGGCCGAGGAGATGCGCATTCCTGGCGTGGACGAGGAGCGATTTTCGGGTTTGGGATCGGATTCCGGTCTGATGATCGACGAAGAGGATGGTTGAGCCGCCAACCAGCCCCGATCTGGCTTAAGGTCGGGGTTGGCGGGTGATGTGGTTGTTTGACCCTTGAGCCTTGGCGGCGGAGGGCGTATTGAGGTGAACGGAGAACAGTGGACCGCGTTGGTGGACCGGATTCTGGGGTATCATCCGGGCGCTGATCAGGCGCTGTTGGAACGTTTGCGTCTTTTTCTGGTCGAGCATGGGGATCGGGAGCCGGCGGGGTGTCGGATCGGCGAGCTGGACACCCCGTTCGAACCTTTGTCCGTGGCCGCGATTCTGGTGGAGTTGCGGTTGGATGTCGCCTCGATCGCTGCGGGGCTGCTGATCGACGCGTTGACCGCGGGTTGGACCGATCTGCAGCGCATCCGCGATGAATTCGGCGAGGATGTGGCTTTTCTGGTGGAGCGGGTATCGCGGATTTCGCTTTTGCCCGCGCGCCCCAAGAACACCCTCCAGGCCGAAGAGTTCCGCAAGATGATCCTTTCGATGGCCAAGGACGTCCGGGTGATCCTGGTACGTCTGGCCATCTGTCTGTGGCGCATGCGCCATCTCTCCGCGCGCGCTCCCGCGCCGTTGCCGGTTCCCCGTCAGGCCATCCAGGATATCGTCGAAATCCAGGCTCCGATCGCCCATCGGCTCGGCATCTACTGGATCAAAAACGAACTCGAGGATCACGCCTTCCGCCTGCTCGATTTCGATGCCTACGAGTCCCTCAAGAAGGAGGTCGCCAAACGCCGCAAGGGTGGCGCGGATATCGTTCAACAGGTGGTCACCCTTTTGAAGAAGCATCTGCGCAAGCACGGCATCTCTGGCCAGGTGCTTGGTCGCGAAAAACATCTCTGGTCGATTCACAACAAACTGATCCAGAAAAGCATCACCCTGGACGAGATGTACGATGTTGTCGGCTATCGGATCATCGTCAAGAAGAAAGCCGATTGCTATCGGGTGTTGGGGATGATTCACGGCGAGTTTCCGCCGGTTCCGGGACGGTTCAAGGATTACATCGCCCTGCCCAAGAGCAACGGCTATCAATCGTTGCACACCGTGGTGATCGGTCCGTTCGGCGAGCGCATCGAGGTGCAGATTCGCAACGACAAAATGCATCAGGTGGCCGAAAGCGGGGTGGCCGCCCACTGGACCTACAAGGAACACGGCATCGTCGAGCGCAAGCACTCGGGTCCCACCGGCTACGAGTGGTTGCAGCGCATGCTGGAGAACCACAAGAAGGAAGACGATGTTGGCAAGTTCGTCGAGAACGTCAAGATCGATCTTTTTCCGAACGAAATTTACCTTTTCACCCCTGCCGGGGATGTGATCACCCTGCCGGTCGGGGCCACGCCGATCGATTTTGCCTATGCGGTCCACTCCGAGGTGGGGGATCACTGTCAGGGTGCCAAGGTGAACGGTCGCATGGTGCCGTTGCACACCATGTTGCACACCGGCGATCAGGTGGTGATCCTGACCGCCAAGACCCAGCGGCCCAATGCGGCCTGGTTGCGTTTCGTGGTGACGTCGCGCGCCAAGTATCGCATCAACCGTTGGATCAAGGTGCAGGAGCGCGAGCGTGATGTGGCGCTTGGTCGCAACATGCTGGAACGCGAGGTGCGCAAGGCCGGCAAGGGTGCGGTGCTGAACGACAAGCTGGTGCGCAGGGCCACCGAGCATTTCCGGTTGCCCAACGATGAGGAGTTGTTGGCCCGCATCGGGCGCTCCCGGTTGTCGCCGGTGCAGGTGGCGCAGGCGCTCTTCCCGCCGACTCCCGAGGAGCGGGAGAAGGCGTTGGCCGAGGTTGATCCTCAGGGTGGTTCGGAGGTGCGTCTCAAGTCACTGCCGACCCGCACCGAGGTGCGCACGGCCCGGTGTTGTGGGCCGGTGCCGGGGGATTCCATCGTTGGGATCATCACCACCGGGCGTGGCATTGTGATTCACGCGCGGGGATGTCCGAATCTCACCCCTCTGATCGCGCAGCCGGAGCGGTGGATGGATGATCTGGACTGGCCTGCCGACCTGGAGCAGCGTTACCGGACCCGTTTGCGGGTGATGGCCAAGAACCGGAGAGAGATCATCACGTTGGTTTCCCAGGCGGTGACTGCGGCCAAGGCGGTGGTGGCCAGTGTGCATGTCTGGGATCGGGAGCGGGATCCGTGTGTGTTGATCGTGATGGTGGAGGTTTCCGGGGTGGAGGAGTTGAATCAGGCGCAGCATAATTTGCGTGCCTTGAAGGAGGTGTTCGGGGTGGATCGGATTCGAGGCGGGTAGGGGAAGGTTGGGGCGGCGGCGAGCGAGTCGGGATTTCCAACCTCGTAAAAGCGCGCAAAAGGCAAAAGAAAAATTCCAAGGGCTTTGCCCTTGAATTCCACCAGGGATCAATGGCCCCTGGACCCCGCAATGGGTGTGTTCTGATACCTTCGGAGGATCAAGGCATGAGCGGATTGAGCCAGGTGGAGAGTTCCCGCGCACCTGCGGCCATCGGACCCTACAGCCAGGCGGTACGGGTCGGGGAGTGGGTGTTCGTTTCCGGACAGATCCCGTTGGACCCGACAACCGGAATGTTGGTGGATGGGGATCTCTCCCGACAGATGGAACGGGTGTTGGAGAACATCGGCGCCATCCTGGCCTCTGCCGGCTCAGGATTCGAACAGGTGGTCAAATCCACTCTGTACCTGGTGGACATGAACGATTTCACCACGGTCAACGAAGTTTATGCCCGTTGTTTCAAGCCCCCTTATCCGGCACGCGCCACCGTGGGGGTTGCTGCCCTGCCCAAGGGGGCACGGGTGGAGATGGATGTGGTGGCCCATGTCCAGTATGAGTCCGCGGGATGAAACCCCTGCTTGGATTGCTGGTGATCCTCTTCTGGAGCGGATCGGCTTGGGCGGGTTTGTTCTGCGCAACCGATTTTTCCGGTCGGCACTGTGGATACGGAGATGTGGCGTCGTGTCTTCAGGCAGCGGGAAAACAGGGGGGATGCGAGCTGAATCAGGCCGAGATGATCAAACCCGTGGGTGGCGCCCCTTATTGCCTGGTGGAGAGCTGGCGTACCGAGTGCATCCATGCGGACGTGGCCGCCTGTCGCCGACGGGCCGAGGTGGTGCGGTCGGTTTGCATCGCCAATCCCAATGCGGTGGGTGGCCGGGTGGTGGTGGTGACCGGATTGGGTGATGAGCGTGGAGAGACATCCCCCGTGGTGCGTGATGGACGTCGCTATCTGCCGAGTCCGGGGTATGAGCCGGGCAAGGGGTGGTGAGGGGTGGGCATCTGGTTGGAAGCGGTCAGTCGCATGGTGGACCGGAGGGCATGGCCCTTGACGTGGAACTTTCGATGGTTTTGATACCGGTGACCTGGAATTTGGATCGTGACATGACCCACATCAAACGCATGGCACTGTTGGTTGGCACGGTTGGATCGTTGTGCATGGCTGGTTGCGTGGCGCGTGCGGGTGGGGCGGGTGTGCCGGAGCATCAGGTGGCCCATGTCGGGCATTACAAAGGGCTTTCGGAATGTTTATACCGTCGGATGGTGGCGGATGGTTGGGTGGTGGATCTGTCGGTTTACACCTGCACGCGCAAGGCGGAGGTGGTGGGCAATGCCGAGGCGATTCAGGTCTCGGCTGTCGCGGGTGGGGAGGGATCGACGGTGGCCGGTTCGCGGGTTGGGGTGGAGCGGATTGCCGGGTATTTGGAGCGGTGTGCGGTGGAGCGTGAGTGAGGGGTGGCGGGATTCTTTACCGTGGAACTCCCGTAAGGGAGGTCCACGGTTGGGGGGTGAGGGGGTTCTCCCCCCATCATGCAAGTTTGTGGGAGTGGCTGGAGCTTTCAATACTGTCGCAGGGGACGGGCGTGCGGTCCCTCGTCTCCTGCAATCGTGGGGGGTCTGAATAGGTACAATCTGCGCAACGATCCCGCGAACATGGCCCGGAATCAGGCCGCCGGAGGCGGGCTATCCCACCGTGGCCATTCACCTACGGCACGGAATTTTCGGCACTCTCCTCCATCACCGCCGGGGCCGCTTCACGCTTGAAAAACCGCTTTCTCGCCCAGATCCCAATCAGCACCACACCCACACCCCCGAAGAAATAGAACTGATAGTGCTTGATTTCAGCCAGAAATCCCTCCATGGCATGTCCGAAGATGTATCCGCCATAACCAAAACTGGTGGCCCAGATGAAAGCGGCCAGACAGTTGAGCAACATGAAACGAATCGCGGAGATCGGAGAGGCCCCCAGGGCGAATGGCGTGACGTTGCGAACCCCGTAGATGAAACGAAACCCCATGATGAACCAGGTGTCGTAACGATCCAGTAAATACATCACCCGCTCGGTACGTCGCTTCCAACTTTCGCTGCTGGTCCGTTTGATCAACAGATGACCCCAGCGCCGACCGATGAAAAAGGCGGTCTGATCGCCCAGATAGGTGCCGGCAAACGAAGAGAGGATCACCCAGTTGAGATCCAATACCCCGGCCTTGGCCAGATAACCGGCAATCAAGACCATGGTCTCCCCTTCGAGAAAGGTGCCGACGAACAGCACGATGTAACCATAATCCCGCAAAAAACCTTCCAGGGTCTCAATCATCTGCTTAAAGTTCCTCGGTGATACGGCACAGGCACGCGGCATGCAAAATCGCCGCCGGACGGTTTTCAGGGCCATGTTCGCGGGAACGTTTCGCAAAAGGCGCGAAACGTTCCCGCAGCCAAGGCTGCGCGCAGCGTTTTTTCGCAAAAAGCACGAAAAAACGCTCTTTTGAAGAGCGCGTTAAAGTCAAGAGCCAAACCTCGGAGGCTCTGCCTCCGAACCTCCGCCGGGGACCTTGCGGTCCCCGGCCCCCTGCAAGAGTGGAGATCCTGAACAGTTACCATGGAACTCCCGAAGGGAGGTCCATGGTACGGGGGGTGAGGGGGTTCTCCCCCCATCATGCACGTTACCATGGAACTCCCGAAGGGAGGTCCACGGTTGGGGGTGAGGGGATTCTCCCCCCATCATGCACGTTACAGAAACACCTTGGAGACTCCGTTTCCAAACCTCTGGGGGCCCTTCGGTCCCCTGTCCGCAACCGTTGCAATCATCGGCATGGGCTACGGCGGCGGAATGTATCCGGATCGGGTGAGAATCTCCCTTCCCTCGGGTCCGCGCACCCACTCCAGGAACTTCGCCACCTCCGGTCGCGGCTCGCCAAGGGTGTACAGATAGAGGGATCGGGCCAACGGATAGGCCTGATCCATGGTGGATGCGGTGGTGGGAGGGACGCAAGGGGCATTGGCCTCCTGCTCCCTGGAGATGCACAGGGTCTTGACCGTGTTGGTCACATAGGCCATGCCCACATAACCGATCGCACAGGGCATCTGACCCACCATGCTGACCAGACTCTCCGAAGCGTCCATGCTGAGCATCTGGGAATCGAAATGCTCACGCTTTTCGAAGATGGTCTGCTTGAAAAAGACATACGTGCCGGAGTTGTTCTTGCGGTTGATCGGTATGATTTTCTGATCCGGACACTCCGGCACCTTGACCCCGAAATCCCCCCAGGTGAGGGAACGGTTGACCTTGCTGTAAATATCGGTGAGCTGGTGCAAGGCCAGGCCGTTGATCGGATTGTCGGGGTGGACGATCACGGATACCGCGTCGCGTCCCACCACATGCGGAATCGGAATCTGTCCCACCCGCTTGCGCGACAACAGATGGATCTCCCGTTCGCGCAACAACCGACTCGCGGAGGCGATCTCCACATGGCCGTTGATGAGGGCGGCGATGCCGTTTCCGGAACCGCCACCGCTCACTTCGACGCGCATGCCTGGATTTTTCTCCGGATAGATGCGTGCCCACTCCTTGAGCGCCTTGATCAGGGTATCCGAACCCTTGATGCGAATCACCTTGCCCGCGCCCTCGTGCTCGCCGGTCCAGGCCGGAAACGGCATGGCGCCGATCACGAGGAAAAGCAGGGCAGGGATAAGCCGGCGGAGAGAGGTGGGAACGATTCTCACGGGCCAGACCTCGCGGAAAGGGTCAGGGTGTCGGCATCCACGGAACAGGCGATGAGGCGGGACGAGGCGATCGGCTCGACCTCGAAGGTTTCGGCGGTGATCCACAGTTGCGGCAGCCGATCGGAGAAGTGGATCAAGGCCGCCAGGGAGGCGCGTGCCCGCTCCCGGTCGAAATAGGCGAACGGTTCATCCAGGGCGATAAAATGGACCGCCTGGGTGCGCGCGGCCAACGCCTGACACAACGCCAGACGCAACGCCAGGGTCAACTGACGCCGCACGCCGGTGGAAAGCTCCTCCATGTGCATGAAATCGTTCTTGGCCACGGAGAAGATGGCCAGATTCAGCTCTCCGTCGAGACGCGGCTGGTGATACCGTCCACCCGTGAACAGGGGCGCGGCCCGTGCCACGAGCCGGTTGGTTTCATGGAGAAAGTCGCTTTTCAACTGGGTGGCGCAGCCGCTCAACAGGGATTCGGCGATGCGTCGCACCTCGATGGCGCGGCGATCGCGCTGATTTTCGTTTTCGAAGGAGGACACCGCAGCCAGCAGACGGGCATGCTCGCGGCGTCTGCTCCGCTCGTTTTCCACCTCGCTCTCCAGGGTGGCCACCGCCGCCAGATGGGCGGCATGCTCCTCCTTGGCCATGCGCACGCGCGCCTGACTTTTTTCGCGCAACAGGGCGTGTTCGGCCTGGAAGAGTTTCAACCGCTCCCCAAGCTCGCTCAACTCCTGTTCCATGAGCCCGGCATCCAACAACGGCTGGCCATCCGCCATGGACCAGTTTTTCAAGGCATCGGACCAGGGGGTACCTTCCATGCCCAACAGGATCTCCATCTGCTCCTTGACCGGACGGTTGGCCGCGTCGCGCAGGGTTTCCAGGGTTTGACGGGCCTGGGCGGCGCGTGATTCGATGGTTTGTCCAGCCTGGGAGATGGCTTGCAGACGACTGCCGGCGGAAAAGCGTTTGATGAGGTTCCAGATCGTCAGCAGCGCGAACACCAGCGTCGGCGCTCCGAGAACCATCGGGGAGAGCGGCCAGGCGGGTAGCAGGCGGGTCAGCAGGGCGTTCAAACCGGGCGCGAAGCCGGGATGATGGGTCACCTGCCAGGCCAGGGCGGTGAAAAGCCCGCCCACCAGCGCCAGAATCAGAAACAACATCACCCCCCAACCACGATGGGTACGGGTTCGTCTGGCCTTTTGGCGCGCCTGCTCGAGTTCGGTGTTCTCATGGGCCAGGGTCGGCGCTTCGACCGGATTGGAGGTGGGTTCGCCGAGCCAGCTGGCCAGTCGGTTCTGTTCGGAAACCACCGTGGCCAGAATCCCGCCCAGCGAATCGAGACGGGCACGGGATTTGGCATGCCATTGACGCACCGGACCGGCGGGAACCTCCACCTCGCTCAAGTGACCACCCTGACAGATGCTTTCGATCTCCTTGAGGCTGTGATCGAGCTGTTGACAACGGCTCGTCCAGCTGGCCACGCCGATGTTCGGCGAGGTCTGGATCATCCGGTTGCAGGCCGCCTCGATGCGCCGACCCGCCTGGACCACGCCGGCATCGAATCCCAGCCACCGTTCGATGGCGGCCACCGCCACCGCCACCCGGTTGCGCGCCGCCTTCAGTCGGCCTTCCAGCTGACCGAGGGTCTCCTCGACCAGATTCAATCCGGTGATCTCGTTTTTCAGCTCATCCTGACGACGCACCCGGGCTTCGATCTTCTGACCGATGGCCATCCGCTCCTGGGTGAGGGTGGTGGCCAGGTTTTCCAGGGTGGTCATGCCGGAGAGCATCTTGACCGTGCCCAGGCCGCGGGCGTGATGGGCATGGCGTCCCTGGGTGAGATACAGGGTATCGATGTAGGTTTCGAAGCCGAATCCCAGCAGGGTGGCCAGGGTGGCATCGACCGATTCCGCGCCGTGGGCCAGGGGGGTTTCCTCGCCGCTGCGCTTGAGCAGGGCATCCTGACCGCCCTGATTGTCGAAATGGCGGATCAGGGTATAGGCGGTGTGATCATCCAGGCTGAAATCGAGCTGGATGGAGCCTTGTTCCGCGCCCCAGCGGACCGCCTTGGCCACCGCCTCGTCGGCGAGGTTGGCGCTGCGTCCGAACAGGGCGAGACACAGGATCTCCAGGAGGGCGGATTTTCCCGCCTCGTCGGGTCCGGTGATGAGAATCGGACCGGCGGCGGGCAGGTCGTCGAGGTCGAGTTTTTTGAAGCGGAGGATATTTTCGGATTGCAGACGGCGGATGATCATGCCACGCCCTCCACGGTGGGACGCGCGGCGTTCAAACGGGACATCAGCAGCTCCACGGCATCCTGATGGAGTGTCAGGTCCAGGGAGGGATTGGCGGCCTTGCGGCGCTGCAACTCCTCCTGGGCATGGATTTCAAGGAGTTGCACGGGGTCCTGGACTCGAAAGAGGACGTCGCTGGAGGAGGGATCAAGGGCAGGCATCGGTTCACCTCGCGGTGGGGTGTCATCGGACGCGCGCTTACGGGCTTGCGCATTCACATTGGGGCATGGATCATCCCCCGTGCGGCGTGGATCGTCGAAAGCGTGATCCACGGTGGGGGTTGGGGGGTTCTTCCCCCAGTTTGGAAGTTTACGGGTTTTATTCGGTCTGGTAAACCCTGCCAGACGATCAATCGATTCGAACCGGCAGAAAACCGTTGCCTGGTTCCCGAAAATTGGTCACCTGACCGCGATAGCCGCGCACGCCGATTCCGAGCAGTTGGTCCCGGTACATGAACAGGCGTACATCGCTCTTGAGAGGCGCTGCGCCCGTCACCGGGATCAAGGCCGGCGGAACATGGCGTTGCACCAGCGTGGTGGCCGGATCCAGGGTCGCGAAGCGGGCTCGGCTGATCTTGTCGCCGATCAGCACCCCGCGTCCGCCGAAACCTCCGAAGCCGGGCTTGAAGACCCAGCGGGCACGCTCTTTCCAGACCGTTTCGGGATCCAGGGAGGCGAGCAGACGGGTCCGGGGCACCAGGGTGACGATCCGGGCGACCTCCGTCTCGGAACAGCCGAGCGCGCGCAGATGATCCGGGTCCGACCAGCCGATCAGGCGTCGTTTGTCGGCCAGAAGGCCATAGGCGCGCGGATTGGGGGTCAGACAGACCTGACGGTTGAGCCAGGCTGTTCTCAGTCCGGCCAGGGTTGGGGTTTCGAGGTGGAAATCGCAGTGGCGGTTGTAGATCAGCTCCACCCGTTGCCCGTCGAGAAACACCCCGTCCGCGCGCGCGTCGAGGTGGCCGGGAGCGACGATCCGACACGGAATGCCGGCCTCGGCGAACAGTCGGGCGGCGACCACCATCTCGGGGTAAAGGAACTGCGCTTCGGGTTGTTCGTCGAGGATCGCCATCAGACCGGGCGGGCGCGTCGGACTCCCCGTGAACAGGGCCATTTCGGTGCGGAAGGTGTCGATCAGGCGCGTCAGGCGTCGATCGTTCCGGGTGGCGGCGGGATCCCGAGCGGCGAAATCCGGATGGCGGGTTTCGTGGGCCATCAACAGGCCGCCCGCATTGGTATTGATCTCGATCAGCCGCGGACCCTCCGGGGTAAGATGAAAATCATAGCCCATCATCACCGCCTCGTGACCCGGATCGAAGCGGGCGGTATCCGGGGCATCCGGGAGGGGATGCGGGTGGGCGAGGGCGAGACGGCGCAGGGTGCGCGCCAGTCCGAGCATCGCTTTCAAGTCCGGCCTTGGGATCACGGCAACGGGAGGCGGAGGGTTTGGGTTCATGTCCGGATCTCAAGGGTTCCAGGGAGGAGTGCGGGGATCGGGCGCTTCGGGTCCCGGGAGGGTGGAGGCAGCGTGACCCGCCAGCAACCGTTCGGAGCGGCGCGAGGCGAGCGTACCCACGCCGGCGGCCAGAGCCAGCATGCCGAACATGGCCGCGTGGCCGGCATGTTCGAGGAGCACTCCGGAGAGGGCCATGCCCATGCCGCCCCCCACCCCGTAGGAGAGGGCCGCCAACCACCCCTGGGCCACGCCGCGCGCGGCCTCGGGGGCGAAATCATGCACGCGTCGCACCGAGGCGACATGAAAGGCCCCGAAGGTGAAGGCATGCAGCAGTTGTGCGCCGACCAACCAGACCAGCTCCACGGTGGTGGCATAAACCGACCAGCGCAGCGTGGCCAACAGAAGGGAAAGGGTCAGCAGGGGCGCCACGCCGATCCGTTCGATCCAGGCACGCGAACGGCTCATCAACACCACCTCGGCCAGCACCCCGATCGCCCACAACAGACCAATGGCGGTGCGCGAGAATCCCTGGTGTTGCAGATGCAGAGACATGAAACCATAATAGCCGCCGTGGGAGAACTGCATCATGGTGGCGCTGAAATAGAACCAGCGCACGTCGGTCCGCTCGAACAGGGTCCAGAAGCGGATGCCCGCGTCGTGGCGGATCGAGGTGCGCGGCAGCCAGGTGGTGCAGAGCACGGTCAGGGCCAACAGCAGGGCGATGAGCATCGGAATGGCGCCGAGCCCGAACTGGTCGCTCAACGGGCCGCCGCCCAGGGAGCAGACGATGAACCCCCACGATCCCCACAGGCGCAGGCGTCCGTAATCCCAGTGGTGGGCGATGGATTGTTCCATGGCCGTGGCATCGACCAGGGCGAGCGGACCGGTGTGAAAGAGGCTGTAGAGGACCGTCACCCCGAAGATCCAGAGCAGACTGGAGTCCATGAAAAACAGCGAGAACGCGGCCAGGGCGCCGAGGCTGGTGCCCAGGATCACCGGATGGCGACCGCCCCGGTCGGCAAGGTGGCCCCAGAAGGGCGGGGCCGGGATGCGGATCCACTGGGTGAGGGCGGTCAACAGGCCGATGGTCTGGGCGCCATGGCCCAGATGGGCCAGATAGAGCGGCCAATAGGGGATCCACACGCCCACCACGGCAAAGTAGCAGGCGTAGAAACCGGCGATCGGCCAGCGGCGAACGGAGGTGGTCAAAGGTGACGATCAGGCGGGATGGATCAATAGCGGAACAGAACCCATTGCGGAACCACGGTCAAGGGTTCATAACCGTTGCTGCGCGACTCGAACAGACCATCGCCGTCGGTGTCGATCAGATAGTAGGTCGGTCCATTGGCGGGCACCACCTGGATCTGATAGACCGCGCCCTGGGAGCTGAATTCGCGCACCTGATTGCCCTGGGCATCCTCGTATTTGCGGATGACGGTGATGTGTCCGGGTTTGTCGGACTCCACCTCCTCGCGCAGTTCCGAGACCAGCGGTCCCTTGGCGGGGACGGGATGGCCCCCGGCGCGGACCTCGGCGGCCCGGGCGAGACCGGTGGTCGAAAGCGCCACGAGCAGGGCCAGAAGCGGGGCCAGAAACGGCGAACGGGCGGTCAAGCGACCCTGAATGACGATGGAGGATGATCTGGACTTCATGACGACACCCCGGCTGTTTTTGATGGATGGCTCCGGATTTTTATACCGGGCCTTTTACGGCGTCAAGCAACTGGCCCGACGCGATGGTTTTCCCACGAATGCCATTTTCGGCTTCCTGAAGATGATTCGCAAGGTCGTGCATGATCACAAGCCGGAATACCTGGCCATGGTGTTCGATGCCGGGGGTCCGGTGTTCCGGCACGGGATCTATCCGGAGTACAAGGCGAACCGTCAGGCGATGCCCGATGATCTGAAGGCGCAGGTACCGGTGATCCGGCGGCTGGTGAGCGCCTGGAACGTGCCGATCTTCGAGCGTGGGGGGCACGAGGCGGATGATCTGATCGCCACGTTGGCCCGCGCCGCCGAACGCGACGGGTGGGAGGTGGTGGTGGTGACCGGGGACAAGGATCTGTCGCAGATCGTCTCCGAGCGGATCCGGATTCTCGATCCCGGCAAGGAGCAGTGGATCGGACCCGCCGAGGTCCAGGAGAAATGGGGCGTGCCGGTGGAGCGGCTTACCCAGGCCATGGCGCTGATCGGCGATACCTCGGACAACATTCCCGGCGTGCCGGGGGTGGGACCGAAACTGGCCGCCGGTCTGATCGGGCAGTTCGGCGACCTGGAAACTCTGTTCGCCCGCGTGGCCGAGGTGAGCCGACCGGCGTTGCGTCAGACCCTGAGCGATCCCGAGGTGGCCCGTCTGGCGTGGTTGTCGTTGCGGCTGGTGACGGTCGATGATGCCATGGAGCTGCCTTTCGAGCCCGAGGCGCTCAAGCGTCGTCCGCCGGATCGGGAGGCGTTGCGGGCTTTGTTGACCGAGATGGAGTTTCTCTCCGAGTTGCGGGATCTGGATCGCTGGGCGCCGGCAGCTGCGGAGCGCGTCATCCCGCCCGAGCGGACCGACCCGTGTCAAGTCCCAGGCGGTCAGTCAGCCGGTGGCATCACCGACCCTCCATCCGACCCGCTGAAGCCGGCGGGCGAACGCCCTGGCAGCGGCTATCGGGCGATCACCGATGCCGCCACCTGGGTGGCGTTTCTCGAGCGGTTGCGTCTGCGTCCGGCTTTTGCCCTGGACACCGAAACCACCGGTCTGGACCCCTCCCAAGCCGAGCTGGTGGGCTTGTCGATCGCCTGGCAGGCCGGGGAGGCGTGGTACATCCCGGTCGGACACGTTCCCGAGGCGGTGCCGGATGGTCAGTTGTCCCGCGAGCGGGTGCTGGCGGATCTCAAGCCGATTCTCGAGAATCCGCGCATCGTCAAGCACGGCCAGAACAGCCAGTTCGAATACGCCATCCTGCGCCGGCATGGGATCACCCTGACCGGGATCGGCAGCGATACCATGCTGCTTTCCGGGTTGTTGCACGGCCAGACGCGGCGGCACAATCTCGATGCCCTGGCTCTGGCCGAGCTGGGACGCCAGACCATCTCCTTCAAGGAGGTTGCCGGCGTCGGCAAAAAGCAGGTCACCTTCGATCGGGTGGCCCTGTCCGAGGCAGTCCCGTATGCCTGCGAGGATGCGGAGGTGGCCTGGCTTCTGACCGAAAGGATGGCCCCGCGCCTGGCCGAGGTGCCCTCTCTGACGCGGTTGTATGAAACCATCGAACGGCCCTTGATTCCGGTGCTGGGCGAGATGGAGCTGGCCGGCGCCCTGGTGGATCGGGCCGCGCTGGAGCGGCTCTCCGAGGATTTTTCCGCGCGCCGCGCCGCCCTGACCCGTCAGATCCACGACAAGGCCGGTCTGGAGTTCAACATCAACTCCACCCAGCAGCTCGGGGAGATCCTGTTCAACCGCATGGGGATCAAGGGGGGCAAGCGCACCAAGACCGGCTTTTCGACCGATGTCGAGGTGTTGACCCGGCTCTCCGAGGAGGGGCATGAACTGCCTGGTCTGGTGTTGGAGTATCGGGGTCTGACCAAGCTGCAATCCACCTATACCGATGCCCTGACCGCCCAGCTCGATCCGCGAACCGGACGCATCCACACCCGTTACAACCAGGCCGCCACCCTGACCGGTCGGCTCTCCTCCTCGGATCCCAACCTGCAGAACATCCCGGTGCGTCGTCCCGAGGGCAAGGCGATTCGCGCCGCCTTCATCGCGCCGCCCGGTTCGGTGCTGCTCTCCGCGGATTACAGCCAGATCGAGTTGCGGCTGTTGGCCCATCTGGGCGACATTCCGCGTTTGAAGGCGGCCTTCGAGCAGGGGCTGGACATCCACGCCGCCACCGCCGCCGAGCTGTTCGGTTTCGCGCCGGATCAGGTGGACGCCGAGGCGCGGCGCCTGGCCAAGACCATCAATTTCGGGTTGATCTACGGCATGAGTCCCTATGGTCTGGCCAAGCGGTTGGGGATTTCGGTGGGCGAGGCCTTCAACTACATGGACCTCTATTTCAGCCGCTACAGCGGCGTGAAGGCGCACATGGAGCGGACCATCCGCTTCGCCCGCGAGCATGGCTATGTCGAAACCTTGGGCGGACGGCGCTGTTTTGTCGCGGACATCGACCATACCAACCGCAATCTGCGCGAGCTGGCCGAGCGCACGGCGATCAACGCGCCGTTGCAGGGGTCTGCCGCGGATCTGATCAAACTGGCGATGATCCGGTTGCAGCGTGCCTTGCGGGATGCGGGCTTGAAGAGCCGCCTGATTCTCCAGGTCCATGACGAGCTGGTGCTGGAGGTTCCCGAAGCCGAGCTGGAGCGGGTCCGATCGGTGACGCGCGACGCCATGGAGCAGGCCATGAACCTGTCGGTCCCCTTGCGGGTGGACATGGGGGTGGGCGCCAACTGGGCCGAGGCGCATTGAGGTCATGCCCATCTTTCGTTTGCAGCCCGAGCCTTATTTTCCGGATCCGAGTCTGGCCGAGCCCGAGGGGGTGTTGGCCGTGGGTGGGGATCTGTCGCCCCGGCGGTTGGTGGCTGCCTATGCCGAGGGGATTTTTCCGTGGTATTCCAAGGGAGAGCCGATTTTGTGGTGGAGTCCGGATCCGCGGGTGGTGTTGGAGCCGGGTGATTTCCACATTTCGCGCAGTCTTCAGAAGACCATCAAGCGGGGAACGTATACCGTCACGTTCGATTGTGCCTTTGACCAGGTGATTCGTGGTTGTGCCGCCGCGCGGGAGGCGAGTGGCACCTGGATCACCCATGAGATGGAGCGTGCCTTCATTCGTCTGCACCGGTTGCGGTTGGCCCATTCGGCGGAGGCGTGGATCCTGGACGAGGAGAGCGGGTTGCCCCTTTTGGCGGGTGGGGTGTATGGCGTGGCATTGGGAGCGGTTTTTTTTGGTGAATCGATGTTTTCGGTACGGACGGATGCTTCGAAGGTGGCCTTTGTGTTTCTGATGCGGCGGTTGGTGGAGATGGGTTTTGAGTTGATCGATTGTCAGGTGGCCACGGATCATCTGTTACGGTTTGGGGCCCGTCCGATTCCGAGGGATCGGTTTCTGGCGCGGTTGCGGCGGGCGATCGCCAGGCCGATTCCGGCTGGCATGTGGCGGTGAGAAAAACGTTTGCGGGGGATGGGGGGCCCGAAGGTCCCCGGCGGAGGTTTGGAGGCAGAGCCTCCAAGGTCTCGACTTGGACTTTGCTTTCCGATCCGCACCAATCTTTTGATTTTCAGTTTTTATTTGTAAAACAAAGAGAGGCTTCGGGAGATTACTCTCCCAGGGTTTTGATTTTTCCTTTGACTTTAGCGCACTCTTCAAAAGAAGCATTGTTCGCTATTTTTGCGAAAAATGCGCCGCACGCTGCCTTGGCTGCGGGAATGTTTCGCGTCTTTGGCGAAACGTTCCCGCGAACATGGCCCAAGAAACCAAAGCTGCGGGAGGCGGCTTATGTGCTGACGTGCCATTCGTCCGGCGATGCCGCGAACATGGCCCGGAATCAGGCCGCCGGAGGCGGTTCTGCCCCCGGACCCTCCGTGATGACCCCATCCCGCCGTCACCCGGTCAACCGCTCCACGATCGCATCCAAACAGGCAACGCCAACCTCCGTCACCCGCACCCGCGCCTCATCCACCTCCAACAACCCCGCCTCGACCAACTCCCACACCCGCGCGCCACGCGCTTCCACCAAATCCACCCCTGTGAGCGCCCGATACCCCGCACGCTCCACCCCAACCGTCATCCGCAACCCCATCATCACGCACTCCATCCCCGCCTCCCGCTTGGACAAAGGCTCGGGCGTGGCAAACGATCCGTGTAAATAACCCGTCAGATCCGTTGAATTGGCCCAGCGCCAGGTCACACCCGCCTCGTCGCGCCACTTGCCATGCGCGCCGGACCCGATGCCCAGATAATCCCCATAGGCCCAATAGTTCCGATTGTGACGACACGCCTGCCCAGGTTTGGCGAAGTTGCTGACCTCATACGGATCATAGCCGTGCCCGGCCAGAAAGCGCCGCGTGAAACCAAGAAACTCGAGCGCCAACCCCTCATCCGGCATCACCATGCGTCCGGCAGCGTAACGACGCTGAAACGCGGTGCCCTCCTCCAGCGTCAACGCATAGCCGGAGAGATGACCCAACCCCAAACCAACAGCCTCGCGCAACTCCGCCTCCCAAGCCTCCAGGGTCTGGCCCGGCGTGGCATAAATCAAGTCCGCGTTGAGATGGCTGAAACCAGCCTCCAACAACCCTCGCACCGCATCCAGAGCGCGCGCCCGATCGTGGGGCCGCCCCAACAGCCGCAACCGCTCGTCATCCAGAGCCTGAATCCCCAGACTCACCCGGTTGATGCCGGCCTCGCGCCAGATGGGCATCTTCTCGCGCGGACACGACTCCGGATTGGCTTCCAACGTGATTTCGCATCCAGGTTCCAGGGGCCACAGGGTTCGCACCGCGTCCAGGATCGTCTGGATGGCCGCCGGGTTGAGCAGGGAAGGGGTCCCTCCCCCGAAAAAGATCGCGTGCAGGGGGCGATCATCCCCACGGGCGAAGGCGCGCCAATGGCGCAACTCCTCGCTCAGACGCGCCACGTAGGCCGACTCGTCCCCGAGTCGGTCGGGGAGCGAGTGGAAATCGCAATAGGGACATTTGCGGATGCAAAAGGGGAGATGAATGTAGAGCGTGATCGGGATGCCGGCCTGTTGTCCGGTCACGCGGACAGCTCACCCAGAAAGGTCTTGCGTTGCAGGGCGATCAGTTCGCCGATTCCCTTGCTGGCCAGGTTGGCCATGGCGTTGAATTCGTTGAGGGTGAAGGGGGTGGTTTCGGCGGTGCCCTGGATTTCGATGAATTTTCCGCTACCGGTCATGACGAAATTCATGTCGGTTTCGCAGTCGGAATCCTCCTTGTAGTTCAGATCCAGCAGAGGCGTTCCCTTGACCATGCCGCAACTGACCGCGGCCACGAAATCGGTGATGGGCAGGGATTTGATCAGTCCCTGTTTTTCCAGCCAGCGGCAGGCGTCCATGAATGCGATGAAGCCACCGGTGATCGAGGCGGTGCGGGTGCCGCCGTCGGCCTGCACCACGTCGCAATCGATCCAGATGGTGCGTTTGCCCAGTTTGGTCAGGTCGGTGACCGCACGCAGCGAACGACCGATCAGTCGTTGGATCTCCAGGGTGCGTCCGCCCTGGCGGCCCTGGCTCGCCTCGCGGGTGGTGCGGTCGTGGGTGGCTCGGGGGATCATGCCGTATTCGGCGGTCACCCAGCCGCGATTCTGGTTTTTCATCCAGCGTGGTTGTTGTTCTTCGACCGAGGCGGTGCAGATGACTCGGGTTTGGCCAAAGCCGATCAGGCAGGAGCCTTCGGCGCGGTGGTTGAAGGGGCGGGTGATGGTCACGGGCCGCATTTCGTCTGGTTGGCGTCCGTCGTTTCGGCTCATATGTCGGGCTTTCGGCGGTGGGAACCGCGATGGGAAGTTGAGAATTCAAGTATTGCGGGTCCAGGGCGATGATCGCGCGGTCATTGGCCCCTGGACCCGATCCGTTTACCTGCATGACGGGGGGAGCCCCCCCTTACCCCTGGCGGGGTCCAGGGGCCAATGGCCCCTGGTGGGATCCAAGGGCAAAGCCCTTGGGACTTTAGCTTTTGATTTTAGCGCGCTCTTCTCAAAGAAGCCTTTTTCGCGTCTTTTGCGAAAAAGGCGCCGCGCGCGGCTTTTTTGCACTGTGGCCTTGCGGGAAACGACGCATTTCAAAATAGGCGCGGTTTGAAAAGCAAAAGCCAAACCTCGGAGGCTCTGCCTCCGAACCTCCGCCGGAGACCTTGCGGTCCCCCGTCTCTGCAAGAGTGGGGAGGCTGCATCGTGACCGTGGAACCACGGTCGGGGATGAGGGAGTTCTCCCCCCCATCATGCAAGTTACCCCGTCTTTTTCTACACCACACCCTTCTTGGCACCCAATTGAATCGCATTGCTCACCAATTGATGCACCCCACCCACCATCTCCATGGGGATCCCATACATGGGCAACACCTTGGTGAACTGGGCCTTGCAGATGGCACAGATCAATGCCATGAAGTTAACCTTGTCGCTCTCCATCACCCGCTTCAAGGCGGTGACGCGCGGCTGCACCCCGCGAATGCGCAGATCCATCAACTCGTCGGTCAACAACCCCCCACCACCGCCGCAACAGAAGGTCTTTTCGCGAATGGTGTCCTCGTCCATGTCCACGAAATGGTTGCAACTGGCACGAATCAGATCACGCGGAATCTCGAACTGCCCGCCCGCTTTCGGACCCATGCGGGTGGCACGCGCCACGTTGCACGAATCGTGGAAGGTGACCCGGTATGGATCGTTGGCCTCCTTGTCGAGGGTCAGGGCACCCTGGTTGAGAAGGTCATGGGTGAACTCGCAAATGTGTTGCGGAGCCGGATACCGGGGATCCAGGAAATCGAACGGACCGTTCAGGGTGTTCCAGAAAGCGTAGGCCACACGCCAGGCGTGTCCGCATTCGCCCACCACCAGACGCTTGACCTTCAAGGCACGGGCCTGCTCGACCACCCGCCTGGCGATTTTCTTCTGCTGGTCATACGAGCCGATGAACATGCCGAAGTTGGCCGCTTCCGAGGCATGGGAGCTGATCGTGAAGGAGATGCCGGCTTGATGGAACACCTTGGCATAGCCCATCAGGGACTGGATGTGCGGCTCGCTGAAGAAGTCGGCGGAAGGAGCGACCAACAGCACGTCGGCACCCTCCTGATCCAGGGGGATGCGCACGTCGTGACCGGTGGTGTCCAGGATCTCCTCTTCGAGAAACTCGAGGGTTCCCTTCAAGGCCGGTTTCGGGATGCCGAGGTTGTTGCCGATCTGATGGACCTTGCCGATGATCTCCACCGAATACTTGTGGCCCACGCCGATGGCGTTCATGATCTCGCGAGCGGCCATGGTGATCTCGGCGGTGTCGATCCCGAACGGACAGAAGACCGAACAGCGCCGACACTGGGAACACTGGTGGAAATAGGTGAACCACTTGTTGAGGGTCTCTTCGTCGAAATCGACCGCATTCACCAGACCCGGAAACATCTTGCCCGCCGGGGTGAAGTAGCGGCGATAGACGCCGCGCATCAACTCCGCGCGCTGCACCGGCATGTTGTTGGCGTCCTGGGTGCCCAGATAGTAGTGGCACTTGTCGGTGCAGGCGCCGCACTTGACGCAGATGTCCAGATAGACCTGCAAGGAGCGGTATTTCTTGAGCAACTCACCGAGCTTCTCGATGCCCTTTTGCTGCCAGTTTTCCACCCGTTCGCCAGGAAAACCCATGGGATCCATATGTTTGGCCGTGGCCGGATAAGGGGCCAGATGCGCCATGGTGCCGGTTTTCAGATCAGGCGTCTTGATGTCATCCCCGACAACGGGAACATGATAGTCAGCCACGCGAGGACTCCTGAAAAAAGGTTGCGATCATCCAAATCATGAAGACGAGCCGTTGCGATTCCGAATCAGGTCACGGTTCCGCCCAGGGGTTGACGTGTTTCTTTTCCCGGGGGTTGTCCACCTGGTTGCGCGTCGGGCTGAAGAAGATCCCGCCGGCATGCATCAGCTTGCTGAAGGGGAAGACCACCAGCAGCAGGCCGACCAGCAGCAGATGCAACAGGAACATCACATCCCCCGCGGAGTTGAGCGGCGGCAGACCGGTCACGGAACTCCACATGGTCAGCAGATGGCTTTTGATGGCCACGATGTTGGGACGCAACGCGAAATCCATCAACAAACCGGATCCGGCGATGGCCAGAAGCAACACCAGGAAGAGATAATCGGCCTTGGAGGAGATGTGCTTGACCCGCTGGAAGACCAGACGGCGCAACAGCAGAAAGGCCAGAGCCCCCGCCATGACGATGCCGGCCACGATGCCGAAGATCTGCAACGGCCCGACGAAGGCCGGCAGGGGATCGACGAAATAGCGCAGATGCCGGATCAGCACCACGGCCATGGCTCCGTGAAAGGCCAAGCCACCGGCCCAGGCCAGTTTGTCGCTCTTGAAGAGGCTGTTGAAAAAGAAGACCTCGGTGCAGAGCCGCCAGGCGACACCCGGCAGGGTGGTCGGAGCCGGCGTGGTGGCGATTTTGAGCGGCGCGGGGGAGCGGGCGTAAACGAAAATCCGGCTTGCGAAACCGAGGACGAAGATGGCCAGAACAATATAGGCGAGGAAGGTCAACATCCGGCTTTCCCCATGTCAAGAAAAGGGATGAGGCTTGGAAATGGGTTGCCGATCCAATCCCGTGATCCATGGATCGGCAACCATCTCGACCCCGTCCGCATGGTGCTTGAAAAAAAGCGCCCGGACGGTTGATGATCTTTTTTGAGGTGTGGCCCGATCCTGGGATTACACGCAGCCGGTCGGCTTCGGGAGTCCAGCGATTTTGCAGGCCTGCTTGGCGGGTCCGCCCGGATAGAGGTCGTACAGGTATTTGGTGTTGCCCTTTTCCTTGCCGAGCTTCTTGCCGATGGCCTTGGTGAGGATGCGGATCATCGGGGCGATTTTGTATTCGTCATAGTACTCACGCAGGAAATTGACCACTTCCCAGTGGGACTCGGACATATCCACGCCTTCGGTCTTGGCGAGATAACCGGCGACATCCTGACTCCAGTCGGTCAGGTTGGCCAGGTAACCGTCCTCGTCGGTCTCGTAGGTGCGGCCGTTCAGTTCAAAACTCGGCATGATGACATCTCCTCAAACGTGCGATGAAAGGGGGCGAAACATTTCGCGGACAAAGAATTCTGAACCATTCTGGATCCAGTCGGGGGAGTCGTGACCCGGTTGGATCGATAACGCCGCGTCGCGCCGTGGTCTGGGACCGAAGGCGATTCGCGGCGGATACGGTTGAAAAATTTAAAAAAGTTATATTTATCGCTTTCGCGTCTTGCGTGTTGTCGATTCGAACATTAGCATATCATGATTCTCCAAAACAGCAAGCCCCAATCCACGCACCGCCATTTTCGCTCCGGTTGGGGAGGCGCTCCTGGAATCCATTGGGAACGCCCACGCGCTTGGACAAAATCTCTTTTGATTGACTTTCAGGGATTTGGCACCCAAAATCAACCCCCATTGAACATGAACCGCTTTTTTTTACCAGAGAGGAAATTGGCGCGATGAAACTCAAACATCATCTCTTCGTGTGCATGAATCAGCGTCCGCCGGGCCATCCGCGCGGCTCGTGCGGCGGTGCCGGGGCAGGTTCGGTCTACGAGGCGATCGCCGGCGAGATCGAGAAGCGGGGTCTGTTCGAACAGATCATGGTGACCGGTACCTTCTGCATGGGTCCGTGTGACAAGGGACCGACCGTGGTGGTTTATCCGGACGGGGTCTGGTATGGCGGGGTGAAGCCCAAGGATGTCGCGGAGATCTTCGAGACCCATCTTGTGAGCGGCGAACCGGTGAAACGGTTGCGGATCATGTAGGGCGAATCAGGCGGCCATCCGGGTGAGCATGCTGGGCGGGGGTGAGGGGATGAATCCAACCCTGAAACGTGTTTTGCGGGTGACGGCGGGCCTGGCGGGTCTGGTGATGATCTTGCTTGTCGCCGTGCCGGTGCTGGTGCATCCCAACCAGTTCCGGGCGCCGATCGGCGCGCTGGTCAAGAACGCCACCGGTCGGACGCTGACCATTCACGGCGAGGTCGGCCTGGCCTTTTTCCCGAGCCTGGAGCTGATTCTGCGCGACCTCTCCCTGGAGGAGGACCCGGCGTTCGGCGTCGAGCCGATGGCCGAGGCGCGCAGCCTGGTGATGGGGGTGAAACTCATGCCGCTGCTCTCCGGTCGGGTGGAGATGGATCGTGCGGAACTGACCGGTTTGCGGTTGCGCCTCGCCACCCTGGCGGATGGACGCTCCAACTGGTCGGCACTCCTGGCCTCTCCGAGTCCGGGGGGAAAGACCGGCGACACGGAACCGGTGGCCCATCCCGCCTCCCTGCTCGACCGTCTGCTGGGGTTCTCCATCGGCGGCATCGAAATCGCCCAGGCCACGCTCTTCTGGCATGACCGGCAGGCCGGCCTGGATCTCAAGCTCGAACCGTGGGCCTTCAAGACCGGGCCGATTCATCCGGGCCGACCGGTCACCGTGACCGGTTCGAGCCGTTTTCTGGAGGCCGGGCATGGCGCCAACGGTCGCCTGGAGATGAAAGCCCAGCTGCGACCCCTCTCCCAAGGCCGGATCGGCATCGAGGGGTTGACCCTTCAGCTTGCCTCCGGGGTGGTCAACGGCATGGTCAAGGAGGTCAAGGCCGGACTCCAGGCCGAGTTGATCCTGGATCCGCGGGCCCGGCAGGCGGCCTGGTCGCGGGTGGAACTCAACGCCAACCTCTGGTCGGATGCCGAGTGGATGCGCGAGTTGACCCTGGGTTTCCAGGGCGGCATGGAGATGGATCTGAACTCCGGTCGTCTGGCCGCGCCCCATGCGCGGCTCAACCTGCTCCTGAAGGCCAATTCTCTCCCACCCGCCGGGGTGCGGGCGCTGGTCCGAGCCGATCTGAGCGCCGATCCCTCGCGCCATGTTCTGGATCTGGATAACCTGGAGATCGAAGGGCCGGCGGGTTTGAAGGTGAACGGCGACATGCGCGCCGCGGCGCGACCTCTGCTGATCGAGGGGAGCCTGGAGGCGCGACGTTTCGATTTTCGGGCGCTGTTGATCGCCCTGGGACGGACGATACCCGCCCCCGCGGATGGCAAGGTGTGCGCCGGGGCCGAGGCCGAGATGGCTTTTGAACTCAAGGACGGAACCTGGCGGATCCCGCGTCTGGAGGTGGGCGTGGATGACAGCCATCTGACCGGCTCCGCGGCTTGGTCGATGGACGAAACACGGCTGCGCTTCGATGGACGGGTGGACAGCCTGGATTTGACCCGCTTCGTGCCGCTGCTTTCCGGCGGGGTCAAGGCCGAGAGCGGCGCGGATGGGTGGTTGCCCATGCCGGCGCGTGACTGGCGGGTGGAGGGTCGATTCCTGGCCGGTCGTCTGATCACCCCCAAGGGGGAGTTGACCGATCTGGATCTGCTGCTCGCGGCCAGCGATGGGGTGATGCGCATCGATCCCGTCACGTTTGGCGCGCATGAAGGCCGGATGCGCACGGTGATCGAGATCGATCAACGCGGCGCGGAGCCGGTGACCCGGATCGAGCAGCAGGCCGAGGGGATTCGCGTCGGACCGCTGTTGAAAGAGGGGTTCGGTTGGAGCGGTGTCGATGGCAAGGGGGGCTGGCGGGCTCGCTTGACCACCCGTGGCCGGGAGCGGCTGGCGATGTGGCGCGCCCTGGAGGGCGAGATCGGCCTGGAGATGGCGGAAGGGGTGGTCACCGGGCTGGATCTGGTCGGCAAGGCGCGTCAGGCCCATGCCCAGTTCACCCGGCAAAGGGCGCCGGCCTCCGGCGCGGACGAGACCGTTTTCAACGGTTTGGACGCGACGGTTCGCCTCGGCGATGGCAAGGCACGCATCACCGGTTTCAAGGCCACCGGCCCGGATCTGTTGGTGACCGGCTCCGGCGAGGTGGATTGCGCCAAACGGCAGGTGGAAGCCGCCTTGAACGTCGATGTGACCACCGCCGTGCGCGGGGTGGCGATCGATGTCGAACGGTATCAGGGTTTGACCCAGCCGTGGACGCTGCGCGGCCCGTTCGACGCCATCAAACGGTTCGAGCCGGGCACGGTCGATTTCTCCCGCGTGAGTCCGCCGACCGGCACGCCCACCAAGGAGTGAGCGAGCCACGGATGGATTGCGGGGATTCGCGCAGCCATGGTTTTCCCGATCATGGATCGAAACCAAAAGCGTAACTGGCATGATGGGGGGAGAACCCACTCACCCCCCGTACCATGGACCTCCCTTCGGGAGTGCCATGGTAACGATTCAGGCCCCTCCATTGGGCGGGGTCCAGGGGGGCAATGGTCCTTTGATGGGATCCAAGGGCAAAGCCCTTGGAAGCTTTTCGTCAATCTTTTCGCGCGCTTTTACGATAAGCGATTTTTCGCGTTCAAAGCCTGGATGCCTTTGCCATGATCCCGCCCCTGATCGACATCATCGCCGGCGCGCGACCCAATTTCATGAAGATCGCGCCGATCCTGCACGCCCTGCTGAACCGGGCGCCGGGCGAAGCGCGTCTGCGGCACCGGCTGGTGCATACCGGTCAGCATTACGACGCGCGCATGTCCGGGGAGTTCTTCACCCAGCTGAACATCCCGGCCCCGGATGTCAATCTGGAGGTGGGTTCCGGCACCCAGGCCGAACAGACTGCGGCGATCATGATCCGCTACGAGCGGCTGCTGTTGGAAGCGCCAAGCGTGTTGTGCGTGGTGGTCGGGGATGTCACCTCCACCATGGCCTGCGCGATTGCCGCCCAGAAGCTGCGCATTCCGGTGGCCCATGTCGAGGGAGGGATCCGTTCCGGGGATTGGACCATGCCCGAGGAGATCAACCGCATGGTCACGGACGCGATCACCAACCATTTTTTCACCACCAGCGGCGTGGCCAACGACAATCTGCGCCGCATGGGTGTTGCCGAGGAGCGGATTTTTTTCGTGGGCAACACCATGATCGATACCTTGCTGGCCAATCTGTCCCGCCTGCGCCCGCCACCGTTCTGGGATGAACATCGCCTTGAGGCCGGCGGCTATCTGTTGTTGACCCTGCACCGTCCGGCCAATGTGGATGGGGAGGCGTCGCTTTCCGCCCTGCTCGCGGCCATCGGCGCGGGCGCGCGGGGGTTGCCGGTGATCTTTCCGGTTCATCCCCGCACCGGTCGGACCTTGCGCGGGTTGGCCGGGCTTCCGGAAAACCTCATCCTGGTCGAGCCGCAACCCTATCTGGAGTTCAATCATCTGGCGCGTCACGCCAAGGCGGTGATCACCGATTCCGGCGGCATCACCGAGGAGACCACGGTGATGGGGGTGCCGTGTCTGACCTTGCGCGACACCACCGAGCGCCCGGAGACCGTGACCATGGGTACCAACGAGCTGTTGGGCACCGATCCGCGGGCGATACCGCCGGCGTTGGAGCGTTTGTTCGCTGGAAAGTGGAAACAAGGGGCGATCCCGGAGTTGTGGGACGGACGCACCGGTGCGCGCATCGTGGCGATTCTGGAGCGGCTTTATGGGGAACCAGAGTGTTAAACCGCACCATGGGGGGAGAACCCCCTTACCCCCCGACCATGGAACTCCCGAAGGGAGGTCCATGGTAAGATTGGATCACGTCGTGGCCAGGATCCGTTCCAGCTGTTCCCAGAGGGTGGGGATGCCGGTGCCGTCCAGGGAGGAGACCGCCAGGGGTGGGGCCATGGCCAGTTTGGTGTGCTCCTTGAGGCTTGTTTCCAGGGTGAGGAGGGCCTGACGGCGTGGATTGGCGTTGAGTTTGTCGATCTTGGTGGCAACCGGCAGAAAACCGATGCCGCGCGTTTCCAGGTAGGCGATCAGCTCCAGGTCCGACTCCAGCAGACCCCGGCGCAGGTCGATCAGCAGGATCACCCCGCGCAGGCAGCGTCGTTCCTTGAAGTAGGACTCGGCGACCCGATCCCAGACCAGGCGTTGATCACGTCCCACGGCGGCGTAGCCGTATCCGGGCAGATCGACGAAGCGGGCCTGTTCGCGGATGGCGAAGAAGTTGATTTCGCGGGTGCGGCCTGGCGTGCGGCTGACCCGTGCCAGGTTGCGGCGGTTGAGCAGGCGGTTCAAGAGCGAGGATTTGCCGACGTTGGAGCGGCCCGCGAAGGCCACTTCGGGCAGGTCGTCGGAGGGGAACTGGTGACGCGATACGGCGCCGACGAGAAATTGGGCCGAGTGACCGGCCAGGGGGGTGGGTGCTGGGCTGGTGATGGTGGGATCGGAGCCGGTGATGATGTGTGTGGGGTCGGATGTGTTCATGGGGGGAGATGGTATCATTCGGTCCAGGTGGTTGACAAAGTGTCATGGGGGATTGGGGAGATTATCTCCCCTTGCGGTCCAGGTGGTCGACAAAGTGTCATGGGGGATTGGGGAGATGATCTCCCCTTGCGGTCCCCGGCCCCCTGCAACAGTGGGAATCTCGATATTCTTAAAGGGAGCACGTTTTCGGAATGACCCTCTCCGATCCCGTTGAACGACTTTTCGCACCCCGCGCCAACGGCACGCCACCCCTTTTGCTGGCGCCCATGGCCGGCGTGACCGACGCGCCGTTTCGCGCCCTGGCCACCCGTTACGGCGCGGACCTGACCGTCTCGGAGATGATCGCTTCCCAGGCGATGATCCGCGGCATTGCCAAATGTCTGAAAATGTCGCAAGGGGCCACCCCGGATGCCACCCTGGCGGTGCAGATCGCCGGGGCCGATCCGGTGGCCATGGCCGAGGCGGCACGCATGCAGGAAGATCTGGGCGCGGAGATCATCGACATCAACATGGGTTGCCCGGTGAAAAAGATCGTCGGAACCGGCGCGGGGGCCGCCCTGCTGCGTGACGAACGGCTCGCCGCGCGGATCATGGAGGCGGTGGTCACGGCGGTCAAGGTGCCGGTGACGGTCAAGATCCGCCTGGGGTGGGACGACAACAGCCGCAATGGCCAGACCATGGCCCGCATCGCCCAGGAATCGGGCATGCGCATGCTCACCGTGCATGGCCGCACCCGCGCGCAAATGTACTCGGGCATGGCCGATTGGGAGGCGATCGGCGCGATCAAGACCACGGTGTCGATCCCGGTGGTCGGCAACGGGGATGTCACATCCCCGGAGTTGGCATTAAAATGGTGGAAAAATACGGGCGTGGATGGCATCATGATCGGACGTGCCGCGCTTGGACGTCCCTGGCTGTTTGCACAGATCGCCCGGTATCTGGCTTGTGGCACGCCGGGCGCGTTGCCTTCGCTGGCGGAACGGGGCGCCGTGATCATCGACCATTTTCATGCGATGATCGCCCACCATGGCCCGAGAAGCGGACATTTGTTGGCACGCAAGCACTTGGGGTGGTTCACGCGCGGGTATCCGGACGGAGCCGCGTTTCGGGATCGGATCAATCACGCACCTCATCCGGAGGCAGTCTTGACCATGTTGCGGGAATTTCTCGATCAGGCGGCGGAACGGGCGGCATGAGCAACCCCCTGGATCGCGAAGGATTCTTCACGCCCGTGTCGCTCTGGGATCAGATGACCCTGGGCGTGGTGGGCGTGGATGCCGCCGGCGTGGTGCGCGCGGTCAACGACGCCGCGGAAAAACTGTTGGGCAAACCACGCGGTCGGCTGATCGGCGTGCGGCTGGAGGCCCTGCTTCCCGGTCATCCGGTGGCCATGGATCTTCTGACCCGCGCCCGCGCCCTCAACACCCCCTGCCGGATTCGCGACGCGCGCCTCAACCCCTCTCCGGAACGGACCGTGGCCGTGGCCCTGACGGCGGTTCCGCTGCACACCCCGGATGGCGCCTGGATGGGGGCGATGTTGCAAATGGAGGAGGTTGGCGCCACCGAGCGCATCGAAGAGGGCAAACGGATTCACGATGCCCTCGACTCCCTGGGCGATCTGGCCATGACCGTGGCCCACGAGGTAAAAAATCCCCTGGCCGGAATCCGCGGCGCCGCCCAGTTGCTGGAAGGACGGGCCAGCGGCGCGGATGCCGCCTGCGTGGAGCTGATCCGCTCCGAGGTGGACCGGGTGAGCCGTTTGCTGGACGATCTGTTGGGGCTGGCCGAAAAACAGCTGGTGCGCGAAAAGGATCTGAACATCCACGAAATCCTCGATCATGTGGGACGGGTGTGCATCAGCTCCGGTGAACGCCCGGCGCCGATCGCCGATTACGATCCGTCGCTGCCGCCGGTGCGCGGGGATCGGGATCAATTGATCCAGCTGTTCCTGAATCTGGTCAAGAACGGCATGCAGGCCGCCGGACCCGATGGCAAGGTGCGCATCCTGACCCGCTTCTCACAACGCACCCGCATGGAACAGGGACGCCGGCGCCGCCACATCGAGGTCGAGGTGCGCGATAACGGTCCGGGCATCCCCGAGGAGATGCGTCAACGGATCTTTCTGCCGTTCGTCTCCACCAAGGCGAGCGGCACGGGATTGGGACTGTCGATCAGCCAGAAGATCATCCAGGCCCATGGCGGTCAGATGGAGATGGAGAGCATGCCCGGAAATACCATCTTTCGCGTGTTGCTGCCGGTGGGGTCGCCATGAGCGGCACACGTACCATTCTCGTGGCCGACGACGACCGCGCGGTACGCTTCGTGCTGGAACAGGCCCTGACCCGCGCCGGCTTCACGGTGCGCGCCTTTGATTCGGGTCGGGCGCTGCTCGACTTCGCGGCCAACGGGGCCGGGGATCTGGTGATCACCGACATCATGATGCCCGGCGGATCGGGCCTGGACGTGATGAAAACCTTGAAGGCCAGTCGCCCGTGGCTGCCGGTGATCGTCATCACCGCCCAGAGCACCCTGCGTCACGCGGTGCAGGCCTTCGAGGGGGGCGCGTTCGAGTATCTGGCCAAGCCGTTCGACATCCATCAGGTGGTGGAGCTGGTGCGGCGCGCCCTGGAACAGACCCAACGGGCCGCGCCGCGGGATCCGGCCCGCGAAATGGACCGTTTCGGCGGGGTGATCGGCGCTTCGCGGGCCATGCAGGAGCTGTTCCGCACCATCGGTCGCCTGGCCAACTCGGAGATGACCGTGTTGATCCACGGCGAATCGGGCACCGGCAAGGAGCTGATCGCCCGCGCGGTCCACGCCAACAGTCCGCGCCGCAACGGCCCGTTCATTGCCGTGAACATGGCGGCGATTCCGGCCAATCTCATCGAAAGCGAACTGTTCGGTCACGAGAAGGGGGCCTTCACCGGCGCCATCGCCCGTCATGTCGGTCACTTCGAACGGGCCCGCGAGGGGGCGCTGCTGCTCGACGAGATCGGCGACATGCCGCTGGAGGCCCAGACCCGGCTGCTGCGGGTGTTGCAAAACGGCGCCTTCACCCGCGTCGGCGGCTCGGAGACCCTGCGCGCCGACGTGCGCATCATCGCCGCCACCCATCAGGATCTGCCGGCGGCCATCGCCGCGGGACGGTTTCGCGAGGATCTCTACCACCGCCTGAACGTCACCCCGCTGCATGTCCCGTCGCTGCGCTCCCGTCTGGAGGATATTCCGGTGCTGGCCGAGTTTTTCCTGGCCCGCGCCGCCCGGCAGATGAACCTCCCGCCCAAGCGGTTCACCCCGCAGAGCCTGGAGAGGCTGATGGCCTACGACTGGCCGGGAAACGTGCGCGAACTGGAGAACCTGATCTACCGGTTGATGGCCCTCACCCCCGGGGTGCTGATCCATCCGGAGTACCTGCAACTGCCCAATTCAGCCGGCAAGCGGGTCGGCTCCCCCGGCGGCGGCGTCCCTGGCGCGGCGCCCGCGGTCACCGGCGGCGAAAGCGAACCGATCACCCTGGAAGCGGCGGTGGAACAGGCGATCACCCAGCATCTGGCCGTCCATCCCGGTCGGGAACCCGAGGATCTCCACGACGCCATCATGGGACGGGTGGAACGGGTGCTGCTGGAACGGGTGATGCGCGAAACCCGCGGCAATCAGGTCAAGGCCGCGCGCATGCTCGGCATCAACCGGAATACGTTGCGTAAAAAAATTCAGGAATCCCGAATGGAAAACGCGTCTGGCGCCGAGTCAGACCTTGACACGGAAAACGGGTCTTTACTAGTATGATGCACCGCACACCACCGGAGATCCCCAAGCGCGATACCGGGCGTGGCGCGCCGCAAGGCTTGGGAATGGGCATGCGCATGAGCACCGAACTGGTATCCGCGGTGTTCGTGGGCGGGGGTATCGGGTATCTGCTCGACTACTGGTTCAACACCAAGCCGTGGCTGACCGTCCTCTTCTTCATGTTCGGTCTGGCCGCCGGCTTCCGGAATATGTATCGCATTGCCACGCAGGATCCTCCCGGTAGGGAGGGAATAGGCCGGGGGGAGACGATTCGCGACGCGAATCGCCCGGAGGAACCACCCAGATCGTAGACGATGGAGGCCAAGCGTCCATGGATTTATCGCTCATCGCCGCCGCACATGCCGGGGCTGCCCAAGAAGTGGCAAACACCGCCCCGAAAATGGATCCGCTGCACCATTTCCAGGTGGTCAACTACATCAACATCACCCCGCTCGGATTGGACATATCCATCTCCAATTCGGTCCTGTGGATGTGGATCGTCGTGGGCGTGGTCATCGGACTCTTCCACCTGGCGCTGAAAAATCCTACCCTGGTCCCCGGACGTCTCCAGAGCGTGGCCGAGGCCGCCTATCTGTTCGTGGATACCATGATCAACGAGATCATCGGCCACGAAGGAAAAAAATTCTTCCCGATCATCTTCACCCTCTTCTTCTTCGTCCTGTTCTGCAACTGGACCGGCCTGATCCCCGGTTCGTTCACCGTGACCTCGCAACTGATCGTCACCGGTACCCTGGCATTGGGGATCTTCGGTTTCTGCATCTTTCTCGGCGCCCTGCATCACGGCTGGCACTTTCTGGGCTTCTTCGTGCCCCATGGCCTGCCGCCGGCCCTGCTCCCCCTGATGGTCCCCATCGAGATCATCTCCTTTCTCGCCCGTCCGATCTCCCTGTCGGTGCGTCTGTTCGCCAACATGACCGCCGGTCACACGGTGTTGGGCGTGTTGTTCTTCTTCACCGCCACCCTGGAGTGGTTCGGTGCCTGGCTGCCGTTCGGCTTCACGGTGGTCTTCACGGGCATGGAGATCTTCATCGGATTCATCCAGGCCTACATCTTCACCATCCTGACGTGTGTCTACATCAACGATTCGCTGCACATGCACTGAATCGGCGATGTGAGGTTATTTTGTCCCTTGGATCCGTTTTTTTTTGCGTTGGCATGAGGAGAGAGAAAATCATGGAAAGCCTTCCCGCTTCTTTTATCGGAATGGGTTTGGCCGCCACGGGGTTGGGTGGCGCGGGTATCGGACTGGGTTACATGTTCGGCAAGGCCATCGAAGCCTTCGCGCGGCAGCCGAGCGCGGAGGGTCAGCTCTCCAAGTATGTCTGGATCGGTGCCGCGTTCGTCGAAGCCATCGCCCTCTACGGTCTGGTTCTGGCCTTCATCATCATGGGTAAAGGCTGATGATTGCCTCGGCGCATGCCTCGGCGGGGGGCGCCGCCGCGTCGTCGGGCTTGCCGCAATTCGAGCCCAGTGTGTTCGAGTCCCAGATCTTCTGGACCGTGGTGTCGTTCTTCTTGCTGATGTTTCTGCTCAAGAAGTACGTGCTGCCGCCGATCATCACCATTCTGGACAGCCGCGCCAGTCGCATCGCCGATGACTTGCAGAAGGCCGAAGCCTCGCGCAAGGAGGGGGAGCGGTTGTTGTTGAACTATCAGGGTCAGTTGGTGGCGGCCCGTCAGGTGGCGGCCCAGACTCTGGACGAGGCGCGTCAGGAGGCCAACCGCTATCGCGAGCAAGCGTTGGAGGAGCTTAACAAGGAGCTTGCCAAAAAGAAGAACGCCGCCCTGCTGGAGATCGAACAGGCCAAACAGAAGGCGATGGAAGAGGTGCGCGACGCTGCGGTGGATCTGTCGATGTTGGCCGCAGAGAAGTTGATCGCCAAATCGATCAACGCGAAGGATGCCAATCGCATGGTTCAGGAGGCGGTGACGCAGCTCGGAAAACAGCCCCAGCTGCACTGATCCGTTCTCTTCAGAGCTTTTCCCAGCGGGAGGTTACGATCTGCCCGTCCTCGGGGCGGTCAGTCGTCTCCCGTTTGGGGAAAGGAAAAAAAGCCTGGTGGATGCGTTCCACCAGGCTTTTTTTGGGTGAACCGGCCTGATATCCAGCGCGAACCGACCATGGATCCAGCGCGAACCGGCCTGATGGATCCAGAGGTCGCCACGGATGCTCCCCGGCGACCGCGATCAGCCGACGCCATCCGTCCGTTCACCCCCCACCACCGCCAGGGCACGGGCCAGATTGTCCGCCCAACGATACTGTCGCTCCACCGTTTCCCGACCCAACCGCCCACACTCCCCACCGTCCGCGTCCGTCAACAACGCCAACCCCTTGTCGATCATCCCCTCCGGAGAGTCCGCCACCCAACGCCGCAATCGGGCGTCATGCCGAATCCCCTCCATGGCCTGCGAGGTGGCCAACACCGGACGTGCCAAGGCCATGGCCTCCAGCACCTTGTTCTGAACCCCGCGGGCAATGCGCAACGGTGCCACCGCCGCCTTGGACCAGACGATCCAAGGCCGCACATCCGCAACATGACCGGTCACCGTGACCCCGGACAATCCCTGAAGGCGCACAACCTCCGGCACGGGCCGACCTCCCACGATCACGAAGCGGGCGCGCGGCTCCCGCGACCGGATCGCGCCGAACACCTCGCGGGCAAACCAGGTCACGGCATCCACGTTCGGCCAGTAGTCCATGGCGCCGGTGAAGACCAGGGGCAGATCGTCCGGCTGATAGGGGTTCGGATATTCGCGGACGGGTGAGAAATGGTCCAGATCCACCCCATTCTCCCAATAGCCGGTCTTGCCGGCGCACTCGGGCGCCAATTGTCTGAATAACGCCGCCTCCGGGGCGCTGACGAACAACGCCGCATCGCATCGCATGGCCATGGCGCGCTCGGCCTCGAGAAGCAGGCGCGCCTCGCGCCGGTAAAGCCAGCGGGTCCAGCCACGGCGCCGTTCGGCATAGGCGGCCCACTTGGCGGAATCCACATCCACGAAGTCGATCACCCGCCGGATCGCCGGGTCGCAATCGAGGATGAACTGGGCCGGGGCTGCCGAATAGACCACCACCCGGCGAATCGGATGGCGTTCCAGGAGGGATGCGACCCAGGAACGCATGTGCGGATGGTCGTAATAGGGGAGGGTGAGCGCCTGACCGGTGAGCAGTCCCTTCAAGGCGCGCAGTTTGGTGGTGATCGGATCGAGCCGGACCAGACAGGTCTCGCCGCCACACATGCCGGCCACGGTTTCGGCGTGCTTCCGGTCCGCCTCATCGTCGATGAAGGCCCCCAGATGGACGCGATAGTGGCTGGAAAGGGCTCGCAACAGGTGATAGGAGCGGATCTTGTCCCCCTTGCGCGGGGGGTAGGGGATGCGGTGGGCGAGAAAAAGCAGTTCGTCCATCAAGCAGCCGGACGGTGAATGACCAGGGTGTCGGCGATCTTGTCGTGCAGTCCCTGCTTTTTCTTGGTGAAGGCCACCATGATGAAGCCGACGAGCAACGGCAGCGCGGAGAGGATCTTGGACCAGTAGCGCATATTCGCGCGGCCAAAACCGATGCGTTGCCCTTCTTCGTCGGTCACCTGCAAACCGAACATCTTTTTGCCGAGGGATGCCTGCCAGTGGGAGGACTCCCCCACCGTGAACCACAGCCAGTTCACCAGGATTCCCAACAGATAGCCACTCGCTCCGGCGATGGACATGATCTCATCCTGCGTATGGCTTTCGGCCAGGGAGGCGCCCACGGCGAAGCCCAGGGGAAAAGCGATCACGACGGTCACGATCTGGGTAAGCAGTGTATCGACAAGGGATGCCAGAACCCGGAACCAGAACCCGGCATGACGGATCGTGGCCACCTCCGCGGTTGGGGATGTCATGGGGGAGGTCGCGGGTGCGATCACCAAGCCGCATTGGCCACAAAACCTGGCGTCCGACTCGTTTCTGGTTCCACATTGGGTGCAAAACATGCGTGTACCGGCTCGTCGTAAAAAAGAGGAATCCCATTGGGTTCAAGGAGCGTTGGTTCTATCGACAAACGCTTCTTCAGTCGATGTTAGCACCTGCGCTCAGGAAGTCAAACCACTCATGACTTCGGCTCGGCCAGCCGCACCGGCGGGGAACCATCCCCGAGAGCGGCCTTGGCCTCGACCTCGGCCAGGGCGAGCATACGCTCCTCGGTCAGACCCAGACCCTCGCGCCAGGCGACCACCCCGATGCCCAGGCGCAAGGTCACCAACGCATCGATCAACTCATACCGTTCCCGCGCCAGGGAGGCGTGCAGCGTCCTGGCTGCTGTCAGAGTCGCCGGACCATCGACGCCAGGACAAAGAATCACGAAGCTCTCTTCGCTCCAGCGGGCCAGATAATCCTCGGGGGCCGGCAGCAGGGCCAGCCGGGTCGCAAGCGCGGTGAGCACCTGGGCGGTCCGGTCACGACCCAACGATTGGGTCAACGCCCCATGCTCGTCCACCTGGATGAAGATCAACGAAAAGGGATCCCGAGGCTTCTTTTCGCCGGATGGCGGTTCCATCTGCCGGGCCAACCGGGCCAGAAAGGCAAAACGGTTCGGCAGTCCGGTGGCCGTATCGACGAAGGTCTCATCCCGTGAGGCCATCAAGGCATTTTCGGCGCGCCGCAACAGGTTCTGGAACTGGCCGACCACCGCCTGACTGCGCGCCAACGCCTCTTCGAGTTCCGTCACCCGTTCCCAGTAACCCTGCTCCTCGGCCAGCAACGCCTCCATCACCGCCTCGGGCCGCGTCAACACCTCGTCGCTCAGACCGTGTGCCCAACTTGTGGTGGCGCCGTCCTTGCGACCGATCAACGCCGAGGCCTCCACCAGATCGGCGCCCAACGTGGCCACCGCTTCGGTGAGCGCCTTGCGTTCCCGCGCCCAGGAGGATCTTCCCCGGTGTTCGGTGGTGATGATCCGCCCCAGGCGTCGATAGAGGTCGTGCCAGCGCATGTTGAGCGGCGTTTCGGCGCCCCCGGAGGAGAGGACCAGGTTCGGTGGGGGTTCGTCCGGATCGTCGCCGTTCTCCCAGGCGTTCAGGGCACGCAACGCCTCGGTGATCAATTCGGGTTCGAAGTTTGGCAACGGCTCGCGCCGTCCACCCCGCAAGGCCGCCTCGGCGATCCAGGGAGCGATCTCCTCGATCATCGGCAGCAGGGTTTCGGAGTCCAGTCGATCCACGCGACGGATCGCCCGGATCAGGCGACTCACCTGCACTTGGCGGTCGCGTTCGCTGTTCAGGGCGGAAAGGGTGAGTTTTTCCAGGATCAGGATGGCCGCCTCGCGGATCTCTTCCAGCTCTCGTTGACAGGGGCCGCGCGTCAGAAGTTCGCGGGTGGCCATGAAGGCTCCGCGCAGGTCGGGACGCGGCTCCTCGAGCAGGGAGCGGATGCGGGTCAACTCGGTGGTCAACCGTTCGGATTTCATGGTTTCGTTCCCAGTCTGGCGACAATGTAACGATTCAGGTAACGATTCATCAGGACCCTTGCATTTGCCGGGGTCCAGGGGGCAAAGCCCTTGGGACTCTTCCGCGGTCCCCCGGTCCCCGCGACAGTGGGAGGCTTGAATTGAAGCACGCTACCAACGCCTCATCGCCTAACACGGACAAACCCGCATCGGCTCCAACTTGGGCTCCCGCGCCGCACCTTCGCGTCGCGATACCACCGCCACCCGATCGGTCAACTCCAACATCTCCTGACCGCTCATGCCCGGATCCAACGCCACGGTGCCACAATGGACCTCCAGCTCGATGCCGCGTTCGTCCAACAGGAACCGGGTCTGTCCCACCATCCCCTCGATATCCCGCACCGCCACCTCGGCGCGACTTTGATCCGAACGCGGAAACAGGATCACCAACCGTTCGACGCTCAACCGGGCCAGGTACTCCTCATCGCGCAGATGACGACGGACCTCCCGCACCAGACCATCCATCAACCGGGTCTCCCCCTCGTGACCCAGCCTGGTCACGAGCGGCGCGAACTCATGCAGATGCAACAACGCCAACGAGAACGGCTCGTTCAGATGCACGGCGCGTTCCAGATGCCGCTTCAACTGCGCGGTGAAGGCAAACCGGTCCGGCAAGCCGGTCAAGGGATCCATGAACCCCTCGATACGCGCCTGACCGACGGCCTCTTCCAACTGCCGCAACCGACTCTTGAGTCGCTCGGCCATCGCCTTGCTGTCCGCCATGCGTCCGGCCAGGGAACGGGCCTTCTGCCGCGCCTCCTTGCCGCGCTGTCGCAACAGGGCAGCCAGATCCGACTCCGGCTTGCCATGCTGTCCTTCCGGCTCTTCGGTGAGGGAGGGATGCACCGCGCGCAGCGCCTCCAGACCCTGGACGATCTCCCGCCGCAAACCCTTGCGCTCCCGCGCGAGCGGGGTGGGGGGAAAGGGTTCGCGATTGGCCGCCACCCGCCGCAACAACAGCTCGATCTCGGGCCACGGATCCGCGACCGCCGGACGGTCGGAGAGACGGTTCGCCTCGCCGGCCACCTCGGCGAGGGCCTCGCCGTGCAGCCGCAACGCGGTCAACAGTCGCCCGGAGAGGGTCGCGGGCAACGCCTCGCGGGACTCGTCCAGCGGCGGGGGACGGAGGATCCAACCGGCGGCTTTTTCCAGGGGGGATTTGGCGCCGCTCAACGAACCGCTCTGGTTCAACCGCTCGCGCAACCCCTCGGCCACCAGCCGGGTTTCCGGATGCCCTTCGAGCACCGGCATGGCCAGCCGGTCGAAAAGATGCACCACCGCCTTGCGCGCGCTGCGGCTCTCCTCGGAGCAGGGGGGCAGGGCGATCAGATCATCCAGTTGCTTGCGGGCCGTGGCCAGATGGGGCGGCTTGGCGCCCAGCAGCACCAGAACCCGTTCGAGAACCCGTGCGGTGTGTGCGTTCACGCTCTTGCCTCCGGGCGTCAGGGATGTCGGTCCACCGGCAGCACGTATTCGTTGGATTCGTGCTGGGCAGGGGGAGGCGCCGACGGATCGTCCGGATCCAGGGGCACCGGTTTGGGTTTTGGCGCGACCGGTGCCGGCGCGGCGGCAGCGGGCGCGGGAGGCGGCGCGGCGGGTGTGGCAACCGGCGGCGCGGCGGGTGTGGCAACCGGCGGCGCGGCGGGCACGGGAGGCGGCGCGGCGGGTGTGGCAACCGGCGGCGCGGTGGCGGGCTCCGGTTTGTTCGTGCGCAGCACCGTGGCGGGTTGATCCGGCGACATGATCACCGTGGAGGTCGGCTTGCCGCCCTGACCCGCCGGACGGGTGGTGCGGATGACGATCGGCGGCGCGGGAGGCGACTCATCGGCCAGGCTCGGGGGCGGGGCGCCCGGTGCCGGGGGATGGGCCGGTCGGGCCGGGGGTTTCGCCGTGGCCGCGGGTTGCGCGGGTCGGGTCGGGGGCTTGATCGTGGCCGGAGGCGGCGCGGGACGCTCCATCGGCGTCGCGACATTCGGGCCGACCGGGGGTCGATCGACCGGTGCATCATCGGACGGAGGTGTGGGTCGCTCGACCGGCGGTTCCGTGACCGGAGGTGGCGCGGGACGGTCGGAGGGGAGCGGATGGCCCAGTTGGGTTTCGCTTTTGAGTTTGACCGGTTTGTTGTTGAGGGCCCCCTTGTCCGGGGCCGGGTCGCGGGCCACCTCTCCCGACGGGGCGGGACGGGCCTGTCCGGCCTCGCCGTTGGTCAGAAAATGGGAGAGCCCCTCGACGCGGATGCCGCGTTTGGTGGCGGCGGGAAGCCAGTTGCGCAGGGCGGTCAGGGTTTCGGCGTGGGGGTGGCCGATGCCGATGGCCCGTCCGGTGTGGCGGGCGATCCGTTCCAACTCCGCCAGGCGGGTCTCGATGGCCGAAACCTTCTGCACATTGTCCAAAAAGACGTCGCGTCGGGCCGCGGGCACGCCGTTGGCCTTGGCGCGGGCGTAACCCACGCTGGTTTGACTGGTGCGGCTGTCCAGGAAAAAGAGATGCCGCTCCTTCAACACCCCCATCACCGTGTCCATGGCCTCGCGGTTCTGGGTCAGTCGCGAACCCATGTGGTTGTTGATGCCGGTCACCTCCGGATACTTCTCCAGGTTGCGGATCAGAATCGTGCGGATCTCGTCATGCCCCATGCCGTTGAGCAGGGCGCCCGGACCCGGCTTGACGCGCGGATAGCCCAGGGGCTCCATGGGTTGATGGAGGATGATCTCCTTGTGGGTGGACTTGCCGATCGACACCACCTGCCGGGAGAAATCCCCACCCGGCAGAATCGCCAGGGTGATCGCCTCGGGCAGGCGGGCGATGCTCAGGGATACCGGTCCGTTGTAGCCGAGATCGTCGATCACCACCGCCACGCGCGGCGGCCCGCCTTTGGTATCCGGCGGGGTGGCCGGCGGAACCTCTTCGGGAGTCGGCTCGTGGGGCAGGCTCTCTTCGTATTGCAGATCGAACTGCGGCGTCTCCTCCGCGGCGGGCTTGGGCTGCGCGCTCACCTCGTCGGAGAGCGGGCCGGTCTCGCCAGGGGGGTGTCCCTCCCTGGAGGCACTCCCCTCCTTGCCCGATCCGTTCTCCTTGGCGGGAGTCGTTTCACCCTTGGCGGGGGTCGTCTCACCCTTGGCCGGAGCCGTCACGGCTGGTCCTGCGTCGTTGACGGTGCCCGGCGCGCTGGTCCCGGAGAGGGCGCCCGGCACCCCCGGCGGGGGGACCGCCATGGTCACCAGGGTCTGTTTGTCGGCGTGGGCCGTTTCACGGCCAAAGGGCCAGCTCAAACCGTCCAGATAGCGTCCGGTGCCGATTCCGGCCAGAAAAAAGATCATCGCCGCCACCAGTGGCAAAATCCACCAGCGGTGCGTGGCCGGATCGTAGTCGTTCTCCTCTTCGGGCTCGTATTCGATCTCCTGACGCGCTGCCCGCTCGGGATCCCGGTCCGTCGTCATCCCGGTCAGGGGCGCGTCGGGCATCGGATTGCCCCCTGGACGCGCTGCCGGCTCCTCTTCCGCCTCGTCGGGCAGATAGACCCGCTTGAGCAGGGTCACCGGACGGTCGTCATCCGTGTCGGTGGGGAGCGGTTGGACGGGCGCGGATTCGTCCGTCGGAGCCTCCGGTTCGGAGGTTGGTGCGTGGATGTCGTCTGTCTGAATGGGGCGCTTCTCGCCGACCCGCTCCCCCTGTTCGGACTCCGGCGGGGATTCGAACCCGTCGGCACCCTCTTCGCGCGTGCCGGGCGGCAGGAAGGCCGCGATCCGATCGTCCTCGAGCGACGCTTCGGTTGCATCGGTCGCGATCGGGTCGAATACGGGCCGGTCCTCTTCGAGGGGCCGATCCTCGGCGCCGGTCGTCTCCTCTTCGAGGGGCCGATCCTCGGCGCCGGTCGTCTCCTCCTCGAGGGGCCGATCCTCGGCGCCGGTCGTCTCCTCCTCGAGGGGGTGATCCTCGGCGCCGGTCGTCTCCTCCTCGAGGGGGTGATCCTCGGCGCCGGTCGTCTCCTCCTCGAGGGGCCGATCCTCGGCGCCGACCTCCTCGAGGGGGTGATCCTCGGCGCCGGTCGTCTCCTCCTCGAGGGGCTGATCCTCGCGACTCTCCAGGAGCGGCGCATCCGCGGCGCGCGGGGATGCGCGTCCGTCCGACGGTTCGGATGGTCCATCCGAGCCGTTGCCGGACTCCGGGGAGAGGGGGCTGGTCAGGTCAGCGGTCAAGGTTTACTTGCTCCCTGCCGGCTTGCTCTTCACCCGCCCCTCGAGCACCTGGAACCCTTTCAGCAGATCCAGGGCGCGTTGCAGTTGATGATCCTGTTTGATGTGACCGGTGATGCGATCGAGATTCTCCTCGTCGTTCTCCCCGCCCTCCTTTTTCGACCCCTTTTCCGGGTCGGCGCCCGGCTCGGGGGTCTCTTTCTCGTGCTTCGGCTCCTTGTCGGCGTCGGGTTTGGACTCCTCGCCGTTGCCGTTCTCGCCGGACGCACCCTTCTCCGGGGAGTCGGCGTTTTGCAGGTGGCCCTTGAGATCCGCCTCCTTGGGACGCTGTTGCCCCTTTTTGTCCTTCATATCCAGGTCCTCGACCACGATATCCGGCGTGATCCCCTTGGCCTGGATGGAACGTCCGTTCGGGGTGTAGTACTGGGCCGTGGTCAAACGCAGGCCCGAGCCGTCGGCGAGGGGAATGATGGTTTGCACCGATCCTTTGCCGAACGACTGGGTGCCCATGATCACCGCGCGCTTGTGGTCTTGCAGGGCACCGGCGACGATCTCCGAGGCCGAGGCCGAGCCGCCGTTGATGAGCACCACGATCGGTGCGCCGTTGGCCAGATCGCCGCTCTGGGCGTCGAAGGACATATCCTTGCCCGGAATCCGTCCCTTGGTATAGACGATGCGCCCCTCCTCCAGGAAGGCGTCGGAGATTGACACCGCCTGATCGAGCAGACCGCCCGGATCGTTGCGCAGATCGAGCACCAGCCCCTTGAGTTTGCCGCCCTCGACCTTCCTGGTCAGATCGGCCATGGCGGTCTCCAGCAGGGGCTGGGTCTGTTCGTTGAATTGGATGATGCGCACGTAGCCGATGCCGGGGGCCTCTTCGCGCCATTTGACGCTGCGGATCTTGATGATCGCCCGCATCAGGGTGAAGCTGAGCGGTTTGTTTTCGCCCTTGCGCACCACCTGGAGGGTGATCTTGGAGCCGGGTTTGCCGCGCATTTTTTTGACGGCCTCCAACAGATCCATGTCCGCGGTATTGACATCATCGATCTTGACGATGATGTCGCCCGACTTCATGCCGGCGCGGTAGGCCGGGGTATCCTCGATGGGGGAGACCACGCGTACCCCTTTGTCGTCGCGGGAGATCTCGATGCCCAGACCACCGAATTCGCCGCGGGTATCGACGCGCATCTCCTTGAAATGCTCGGGGGTCAGGAACGAGGAGTGGGGGTCCAGGGTTTTGAGCATGCCCCCTATCGCACCGTAGAGAATGGATTTTTCATCCACCTCTTCGACGTAGTTCTGTTTGATGAGCGAGAAGACCTCCGAGAAGACGCGCAGCTTCTCGTAGGTGATCTGACTGACCGCCAGGACGTTTTCGGCGGTCAGGCTGGCCCCGATCAGCACCACCGCCAGCACGCCGCCGAAGAGCCAGGGGCGCTTGCCCCGTTTTGGATTGTTCATACCGTCTCCTGAATCTCTCTTTTCGAAGTCTCGATGGATGCGCCCGAACGTCCCTTGGGTTCGGTCGAATGTATACAAGAATCAGACCCATTGGTAATGGGTTCGTCGTTCACCCGGTGTTGGCCAGCCAGTTGAGGGGATTGATGGTCTTGCCGTTGACCCGCATTTCGAAATAGAGTCCGGGCACTCCGTCCAGAACCCCGGTATCGCCGCTTTCGGCGATGGTCGCGCCGGCGCGCACCCGATCCCCCAGGTTGACCAGCAGGCGATGGTTGTGGCCGTAGAGGGTGTAGACCTGCTCGCCGTGCTTGAGGATCAAAAGCAGTCCGAACCCCTTGAACCAGTCGGCATAGACCACCTCGCCGGCATGGATCGCCGTGACCGGGGTGTGGGCCGTCACGGGATAGAACAGTCCCGGCGGACGTTTTTCCGACCTGCCGGGCACCGGATTGGGCAGATGACCGCGCCGCTCCTGGATGCGCGCCGGGATGGCCCCCCCGCCTTCGCCGGCCTCCTGGGCGAACGACACACCTTCCGGCTCCGAATAGCCGCTCAGCTTCTCCAGAAAGGCGCTCAAATGGCCCTTGGCCTGGCTCAACTCCTCGACCTTGCGTTGACGCAGCGACTCCTCCTCGCGAGCGCGCCGCAGCAGTTCCTGACGCTTGAGCCGTTCCAACTGGCGGTTTTTCTGCTCTTCGGTGAGGCTCGCGGTGAGGCGGTCCAGGGTGGCGGTCAGCTCCTTGCCCTTTTCCAGATCGCCGCGCAGACGCGCTGCGGCGATGCGGAAGTCGATGAACTCCTGATTGCGCGCCTTCACCAGCCGGCTGTAGTAGAGCATGCCGCGTCGTCCGGCATCCAGCCCCTTTTGCGACAGGAGCGTGCGAGCCACGCCCCCTTTGGCGCCCAGAAGGTACATCAGCCGCAGATGGTTGGCCAGGCGCTGTTTTTGACGCGCCACCTGTTCGCGATTGGTCTGGATGCGCGCCTCCAGCTCCGGTTGCAGCCGCAACGCCACGCTCTGCTCCTCGATCAGCCCCACCAGACGCCGTTCGCTTGCGCTCAAACTCCGGTCGATGGTCTCCAGTTCGGTCAAAAGCGACAGACTTTGACCGCGCGCCTGCTCCAGGGCCTGCTGTTCCCGCACCAGTTCGCGCACCGTGCGGTTGAGCTGCAACCGTCCCCGTTCCAGGGTGGCGTGCTCCTGGTTGTCGATTTCGCTGATCGCGCCCGTCCGGGTCGTGGAGCCGAAGAACACCGCGCCGGTCAGGAACAGGGATGCGATGATGCGCGACGTGCGGGACACGCGGGTTCCTTGCCTGGTCACGTTCAGATGCGTTCGAAGTGGTCGGGTTTCATGGGCCATCCACCAGCGCCACCCCTTCCATCTCCGGCGGGATGGGGAGCCCCATGAGTTTGAGCAGCGTCGGCGCCACGTCGCACAGCCGGCCATCGGCCAGACGCGGCTCACGCGCGCCCACATGCAGCAGTGGCGCGGGGTTGAGGGTATGGGCGGTGTGCGGTCCGTCGGTCTGGTCGTCGAACATGCAGTCGGCGTTGCCGTGATCGGCGGTGATCAGAAGCTCCCCGCCCGCCGCCAGCACCGCTTGAGCCAGGCGACCGAGACAGCGGTCCACGGTTTCGATGGCCTGGATGGCTGCGTCGAACTTGCCGGTATGGCCCACCATGTCCGGATTGGCGAAGTTCACCACGATCAGGTCGTATACCCCGGATTCGATTTTGGCCACCACCTGGTCGGTCAGCGCGATGGCCGACATTTCGGGTTGGAGATCATAGGTGGGCACCTTGGGCGAGGGGATGAGCAGCCGGTCCTCGCCGGGAAAGCACACCTCCTGACCGCCGTTGAGAAAGTAGGTGACGTGGGCGTATTTTTCCGTCTCTGCGGCGCGCAGCTGGCGCATTCCCAGACCCGAGAGCACCTCGCCGAGGGTCATGGTGGGGATTTGCGGCGGAAAGGCCACCACCACGCCCGGCAGGGTGGCGTCGTGTTCGGTCAGGCACATGTAACCGGAGAATCGCGCCCGGCGCGCGCGCGGGAAGCCGCTGAAACCGGGGCTTCCCGAGGCGGGATCCGGTTCCGGATCGAGCAGGGCGTGGGCGATCTCGCGGGCGCGGTCGGCACGGAAGTTCATCATCAGGATGGCGTCCCCATCCTCGAGCACCACCACCCGACCGGATTCATCCGGGATCACGCTCGGCTGGACGAACTCGTCATCCTCGCCGCGGTCGTAGGCCGCCTGGATGGCCGCCAGGGCCCCTTCGGCCCGTTCTCCCGTTCCTTCGAGCAGCATGGCATGCGCGCGGGCCACCCGTTCCCAACGTTTGTCGCGATCCATGGCCCAGTAGCGACCGCACACGGTGACGATGCGACCCGCGTTCAACGCCTGCAATCCGGCCTCGAAGGCGGCCACGTACTCCAGGGCGGAACGGGGCGGGGTATCCCGGCCATCGAGAAAGGCGTGCACGAAGATGCGCTTGGCCCCCAGATCCCGTGCCGCAGCCACCGCGCCGAGCAGGTGGTCCGAATGGGCGTGGACCCCGCCCGGCGAGAGCAGCCCCATGATGTGGATGGCTCCGCCCGCCGCGCTGGCGTTGTTGACCGTCTGGACCAGGGCCGGGTTGCGAATCAGCTCGCCGGCGCGCACCGCGCGATCCACGCGGGTGAAATCCTGATAGAGTATCCGACCTGCGCCGAGATTGGCGTGACCCACCTCGGAGTTGCCCATCTGTCCTTCCGGCAGGCCGACGGCCTCCCCGGAGGTTTGCAACAGGGCATGGGGTCGGGTCTGCCACCACTGGTCGAAGTGGGGCGTGGCGGCATGGTGGATGGCATTGAAACGGGTCTCCCCGCGCATGCCCCAACCATCCAGCACCACGAGGGTCATGGGTCTGGGTCGCATGGTCCGTCTGGACTCCTTGCATGGTGTGCGAAATGGAGAAACAATACCTTCGGTCACCCGTGGGACGGTTCCAGGAGCGTTCCGCGGGGGTTGAGGGGAGGTTTTTTCCCCCATCCGGTCAGTTTATCACGCTTGCGACCCGGGCACCAATCATTAAAAAAAGTTGGCTCTTGACGAACGGGGGGTCAAGCCCCATTTTGTACGATAAGGTTTTTTTCGACCGTCGTCCCTTTCATTCATGTTCGCTCGCGAGGTTGCCATGCCCATTTCGTTGACCAAGGGTCAAAGAGTCTCCCTGGAAAAGGATACCGGTAAATCCTATGACAAGATCGTCATGGGTCTGGGTTGGGATGCCCGTGTGCAACCCAAGAAGGGTTTCTTGAGCTTTTTGACCGGGGGCGGCGAGAGCGAAATCGATCTCGACGCCTCGGTGGGCCTGTTCGACAACCGGGGCAACATGGTCGATCAGGTGTGGTTCCGGCAACTGCGCAGCGTGGACGGCTCGGTGGAGCACACCGGGGACAATCTTTCCGGCCAGGGCGCGGGGGATGACGAGCAGATCATCGTCGCCCTGAATCGGGTTCCGCCCCAGGTCCAATCCCTGGTGTTCGTGGTCAGCTCCTACTCCAACGACACCTTCGACAGCATCGACAACGCCTTCTGTCGCATGGTGGACGCCAGCAACGGTCAGGAGATCCTGCGCTATCAACTCACCACCCAGGGTCCCCACACCGCGATGATCATGATGACCCTCTATCGCCGCGAAACCGGCTGGTCGGTGCGCGCCGTGGGCGAAACCGCCCAGGGTCGCACCCTGGCCGATCTGGCCGAGCGGATGCGTCAGTACCTCTGATCGCGTTGAACCATCAATCTTTCGTTCTCATTCATCATCCTAAGGAGAGTTCCAATGCCCGTTTCCCTCACCAAAGGTGGCAATGTGTCGTTGTCCAAGGAGGCCCCCGGCATGAAGGCGGCCATGATCGGTCTGGGATGGGATGTCCGTTCCACCGATGGCCAGCCGTTTGACCTGGATGGGGTGGTCTTCATTCTGGGCGCCAACGGCAAGGTCCGTTCGGATGCCGATTTCGTTTTTTACAACAACGCCCAGGGCGCGGGCGGCGCGGTGCAGCACCAGGGCGACAACCGCACCGGCGCGGGCGAGGGAGATGACGAGCGTATCCTGATGAATCTCGAGGGGATCCCGGCGGACGTGGACAAGGTGGTGATCGCCGCCACCATCCACGAGGGCGAGAGCCGCCGGCAGAATTTCGGTCAGGTCAACAACGCCTACATGCGGGTGGTCAACGCCGAGGGTGGCGCCGAAATCGCCCGTTATGATCTTTCCGAGGACGCCTCCACCGAGGCGGCGATGATCTTCGGCGAGATCTACAAGCGCAACGGCGAATGGAAGTTCCGTGCCGTGGGACAGGGTTACGCCGGGGGTCTGGGGCCCCTGGCCAGAAGCTTCGGCGTGGACGTGGGTTGAGTTTCGCCGCGAACTCCCTTACAAAGTGTTCCAAGGGTTGGGTTGGGGCGCGTCTCCATCCCAACCCCTGGTTTCGTCCCATCCTTAATCACCGCACGCTCTTGGGGTTCGCACGCGCATGGTCACGCAAACGGATTGGAAGGAGAAGGGTCAACGGGCCATGGGCGCGGCCACCGATCTGGCCACCGGGTTGTTCAAGGGGTTGCAGAATATCGGTTCGCGGGTTCAGTCCGCCCAGTACCGGCCCATCGTCGAGGCCTTTTGTGCCTGGACCGGCCTGATGGCTGCCCAGCACGGCAAGTTGCAACGCACGGAGATCGAGGGATTTCGCAATTTCCTGTTGCAGAATACCCAGCACCCGGTCTTTGGCGGGTTCCCTCTCGAGGAGTTGATCGACAAGTTCCGCGACTACGCCATCAAGGCCTTCCTGGATGAGCGCGCGGTGTTCGATGCCGTGCTCCATCCGATCCCCCAGGATTCGGAAGAGGCCAAACTGATCGTCACCGGCTGTCTGAACGTCATCTACGCGGACGGACAGTGCGACGAAAACGAGCGGATGCTGCTGGAGCAGCTGGCCCAGCGCCTGGCGGTCAACACCGAGGTGCTGGCTCGGCGCATGGGGATCATCCTGCCGCCCCCGGTGCATGCCGCCCCTTTCCTGTCCGCGCCTTCGCCCTTCCAGGCGGCTCCGCAGGCCGCGCCGTACCAGCAGGCCGCCCCCGCATCGTACCAGTCCGCGCCTTCGCCCTTCCAGGCGGCTCCGCAGGCCGCGCCGTACCAGCAGTCCGCCCCCCCGCCGGTTCAGTCCGAGCCTTCGCCCTTCCAGGCGGCTCCGCAGGCCGCGCCGTACCAGCAGGCCGCCCCCCCGCCGGTTCAGGCCGCCCCGACCGCCGTGCGTTCCTCCGGGAGGGAGCCTTGTTCGTTGTGTCAGGGCAAGGGGTGTGTTTTCTGCAATCAAACCGGATTCAAGGGGTGAGTGGAGGGGTGCCATGGAGAGTGCCAGCGCCGCTCAGAAGGCTGAGCTTGTCCGTCTGATTCTCGAGTCCGAGGGGCGTGTCATGCTCTGTCTGGATGCCACCTGGCCCGGTGTGGCCGTGCCCAGGCGGTTCGCTTCGGACACCGGTTTGCGTCTGATCCTCAACCGTACCATGCCGCAACCGATTCACATCGGTCCCGAGGGGATCGAATCCGAGTTGCGTTTCGGGGGAATTCCGCATTACTGCGTGGTTCCGTATGATGCGTTGTGGGGTGCGTTCAATCCCGACAGTCGCCATGGCATGTTCTGGGCCGACTCCATGCCCGAGGAGATCCGAGTTCGGCATGGCATGGAGGAGTCGATGGTGCGGTTGCCGGAAGGGGTGGTTCTGTCCACCCCGATCGAGCCTCCGGAGCCGCCGACCCCGGCGCGAGGCGAGCGGGTGGCCTTGCGGGTGATCGATGGGGATGGTGCGGCGGCTCCGTCTTCCGAAACGACCACCAAGCGGCCCAGGCCCAACTTGCGGGTCGTGTCGTAGCCCTTGTCATGAGCCGAGAAAAACAACGTTTTGTCTGCGAATCCTGCGGTGCCGATTTCGGGCGTTGGGAGGGAAAGTGTCTCTCCTGCGGCGCCTGGAACACCCTCAAGGCCTTCACGGTCGATCCCTCCGCGCCCAAGCGTGCGCATGTTCATTCCGCCGCTCCCGTCTCCAGGCCCTTGCCGCTTTCGGCCATCGAAGGGGATGCCCGTGTTCGTCTGAACACCGGTGTGGCCGAACTCGATCGGGCTCTGGGGGGCGGGTTGACTCCCGGATCGGCGGTGTTGCTGGCCGGGGATCCGGGCATCGGCAAATCCACCCTGCTCATGACCGCTCTGTCCGCTCTGTCCGAGCAGGGTGGGGTATTGTATGTTTCGGGCGAGGAGTCTCCCCAGCAGATCCGTCAGAGGGGCGAGCGGCTTGGCATTGCCGGGGACCGGTTGCTGGTGCTCATGGAGAACCGGCTGGAAGCGACCCTCGATGCGGTTTCCGCCTGCGAACCGCGTGTATTGGCCGTGGATTCGATTCAGACCCTGGCCACGGATGCCGTGCCTTCCGGTGCCGGTTCGGTCTCCCAGGTGCGTGAGTGTGCGGCGCGGTTGATTCAGTTGGCCAAGCAGCGTGGCATGGCTTTGTTTCTGGTCGGTCACGTCACCAAGGATGGTCAGATCGCTGGTCCGCGGGTGTTGGAGCACATGGTGGACACGGTGCTTTATTTCGAGGGGGAGCGTGGTCACGACTACCGTATTTTGCGGGCGATCAAGAACCGTTTCGGTCCGGCCAACGAGATTGGCGTGTTCGAGATGCGCGAGCGTGGTTTGGTGGAGGTTTCCAACCCTTCCGAGTTGTTTTTGCCGGATCGCGGTGTGGGGTCGCCGGGTGGGGTGGTGTTTGCCGGCATGGAGGGAACCCGTCCGTTGTTGGTGGAGATTCAATCACTGGCCGCAGCTTCGCTCATGGCCCAGCCCAGGCGTGCGACGTTGGGGTTTGATCCCAACCGGTTGGCGATGTTGGCGGCTGTTCTCGAGAAGCGGCTCGGGTTGGGGTTGTTCAACCATGATTTGTTTTTGAACGTGGCCGGAGGGTTTCGCATCAGCGAGCCGGCGGCGGATCTGGCGGTGGCGGCATCGTTGTACGCCTCGTATCGCAATCGGGCGTTGGATCCGGGGTTGGTGATTTTTGGTGAGGTGGGGTTGGGTGGCGAGGTGCGGGCGGTATCGCATGTGGGGCCGAGGTTGAGGGAGGCGGACAAGTTGGGGTTCACCCGTTGTCTGGTGCCGGCGCAGAGTGTGAAGAGTTTGCCGAAATCGCTCAATCTGGAGGTGCGGCCCGTGGCGACGTTGGGGGAGATGGTGGAGCAGTTGGGATAGAAGACAAGTCATCAAGGAGGACAGGAGGCGATTATCGCCCCCGGCGGAGGTCCGGAGGCAGAGCCTCCGGTAGGGTGTGGGACGAAGTCCCACGATTTTGTTTTTGACTTTGTTTTTGATTTTCGCGCGTTTTACACGACAAGCGATTTTGCGCGATTAAACCGTGGAACTCCCGTAAGGGAGGTCCACGGTTGGGGGGCGAGGGGGCTCCCCCCATCCTGCAAGTTTGCGAAAAATCGCGCAGCGCGCGCGTTTCATGTGCCCCCTCCGTTGCCCGTCAGGGCAAGGAGGGGGCACATGAAACGCGGCGGGATAGACTCCTCCGGCGGCCAGTTCTGGCAAGGGTCACGGGAGTTGGTTTTGCAAAAATCGCAAAACCAACTCCCGTGACCAAGGCAGCGCGCAGCGTTTTTTCGCCAAAGGCGCGAAAAAACGCTTTTTTGTTGTTTTTGATTTTCGCGCGTTTTACACGACAAGCGATTTTGCGCGATTAAACCGTGGAACTCCCGTAAGGGAGGTCCACGGTTGGGGGGCGAGGGGGCTCCCCCCATCCTGCAAGTTTGCGAAAAATCGCGCAGCGCGCGCGTTTCATGTGCCCCCTCCGTTGCCCGTCAGGGCAAGGAGGGGGCACATGAAACGCGGCGGGATAGACTCCTCCGGCGGCCAGTTCTGGCAAGGGTCACGGGAGTTGGTTTTGCAAAAATCGCAAAACCAACTCCCGTGACCAAGGCAGCGCGCAGCGTTTTTTCGCCAAAGGCGCGAAAAAACGCTTTTTTGTAGAGCGCGCCAAAGTCAAAAGCAAAGAGTCAGAACCAAAACCTCGGAGGCTCTGCCTCCGAACCTCCGCCGGGGACCTTCGGCCCCCGGTCCCCCGTGACGGTTTTTCGGGGACCTTCGGTCCCCGGTCCCCCGTGACGATTTTTCGGGGACCTTTGGTCCCCGGTCCTCACGGTTGTTACGTCGCATACCCGAGATGATTCACCAATCGCATCTCAAGAACCTCCACCGACTCATTCCCAAACCGCGCCAACTCAGCCACCTGCTCCCGATCCAACCCGTCCACCCGCAAATAACGCGCCTGCGGATGGGCCAGATAAAATCCAGCCACCGCTGCCGCCGGATGCATGGCAAAACTCTCGGTCAACCGCATCCCGGTCACCGCACCCACATCCAACAAATCGAAAATCACCCGCTTCTGAGCATGATCCGGACAGGCCGGATAGCCCGGCGCAGGCCGAATTCCTTGATACCGCTCGCGAATCAAAGCCTCGCTGTCCATCGGCTCACCCGCGGCATACCCCCAGAATTCACGCCGTACCCGCCAGTGCAACTGCTCGGCAAACGCCTCGGCCAACCGGTCCGCCAACGCCTTGAGCATGATCACCTCAAAATCATCCCCTCGCGCCTCAAGTTCCACCACAGCCTCGTCCAATCCCAACCCGGCAGTTACCGCGAACATCCCCAAGGCATCCTCCAAACCAGTCGATAACGGCGCGATGAAGTCGGCCAACGACAAACAAGGCTGACCCTCGGGCCGATCGGCCTGCTGACGCGGCCACCGCAACCTGGCCAACACCGCGTCCGGGAAACCGGCATGCGGACGGATCACCACCTCCTCACCCTCCAGAGCATTGGCGCGGAAAATCCCGAATACACCCCTGGCCCGCAAAATCCCTTGGGCCAAAATCCGCTCCAGGGTGCGCTGCGCCTCCTCGAACAATCGTCGCGCCTCGGCACCTCGCTCCGGATGGTTCAAAATCTCCGGAAAACGACCGTTCAAACCCCAGGTCTGAAAGAATGGAGTCCAGTCGATGAAGGGAACCAAAGCCTCCAACGACTGCCCGTCGATCACCCGGATGCCGAGAAAACGAGGTGGAACAGGCGGTTGGACTGACCAGTCAACAACCAGTCGCCGGGCACGAGCCTCGGCGAGGGGAAGTGGCGGACGCTGACTTTTCTTTAATTGATATTGGGCGCGCAAATGGGCATGTTGGGCGGTGATTTCGGCACTGAATGGCCCTTTTTTGTCGTCATGGAGCAGTTTGGCGGCGGTTGAGGCCGCCTGGGAGGCATCACGGGCCTGAACGACCACCCCGGAATAATGGGGCGCGATCTTGACCGCGGTGTGCAACGGCGAGGTGGTGGCACCACCCACCATCAGCGGCAGGGTCATGCCACGCCGCTCCATTTCGGCGGCGACCAGGGCCATTTGTTCCAAAGAGGGGGTGATCAGACCCGACAGACCGACAATATCCACCCCTTCGGCCTGGGCACGATCCAGAATCACCTCGCCAGGCACCATCACCCCGGCATCGATCACCTCGTAGTGGTTGCATTGCAAGACCACCTTGACGATGTTCTTGCCGATGTCGTGGACATCGCCCTTGACCGTGGCCAAAAGGATTTTCCCCTTGGCCGAGGGGCTCCCCGCGCCGGCCAGCCGGGTGGCTTCGATGTAGGGGGTGAGCTGGGCCACCGCCTTTTTCATCACCCGCGCACTCTTGACCACCTGGGGCAGAAACATCTGCCCCGCGCCGAACAACTCGCCGACCTGATTCATGCCGGCCATGAGCGGACCCTCGACCACGGCCAACGGATCGCTGGCCGCCAGACGGGCCTCCTCGACATCGGCGTCGATGAAGGCGTCGATCCCCTTGACCATGGCATGGACCAGCCGTTCATGCACCGGCAGACCGCGCCAGCTCTGCTCCTCGCTTTTTTCGCGGACGCCGGGTTGCTGATCCTTCAGGGATTGGGCGGTCTCCAACAGCCGTTCGGCGGCATCCTCGCGCCGGGCGAGGATCAGATCCTCGATCTGCTCGCGCAGCACGGGTGCGATCTCGGCGTAAATGGCCAGCTGCCCGGCGTTCACGATCCCCATGTCGAGTCCGGCGGATACCGCGTGGTAAAGAAATACCGCGTGCATCGCCTCGCGAATCGCGTCGTTGCCCCGGAACGAAAAGGATACGTTGCTCACCCCACCGCTGGTGAGCACGCCGGGCATGTCGGCCTTGATGCGCCGCACCGCCTCGATGAAGTCGATGGCATAGCGGTCATGTGCGGCGATGCCGGTGCCGACCGCGAAGATGTTGGCGTCGAAGATGATCTCCTCGGGTCGGAAACCGGCCTTTTGGATGAGCAGATCATGGGCGCGCCGACAGATGGCGACGCGCCGTTCCAGGGTGTCGGCCTGCCCCTCCTCGTCGAAAGCCATCACCACCGCCGCCGCGCCATACCGCCTGGTGAGCCGGGCGTGTTCCAAAAACGCCGCCTCGCCCTCCTTCAGGCTCAGGGAGTTGACGATCCCACGGCCCTGAAGACACTGCAAACCCGCCTCGATCGCCTCCCAGCGCGACGAGTCGATCATCACCGGCACGCGGCTGATCTCCGGCTCGGCGGCCAGCCGGTTGAGAAACCGGGTCATGGCCGCCGGCGCGTCGAGCATGGCGTCATCCATGTTGATATCGATGATCTGGGCGCCATCCTCCACCTGCTGGCGTGCCACCTCGATGGCCTCCTCGTCGTTGCCGTCGCGGATCAGCCGCGCGAACTTGCGCGATCCGGAGACGTTGGTGCGCTCGCCGACATTCACGAACAGCGATTCCTTGGCGCCGATCTCCAGGGGTTCGAGCCCCGAAAGCCGGCAGAGTCCGCTCGACCGGGCCGGAATCCGCGGCGGCAGGTCGCGCACCGCCTCGGCGATGGCGCGAATGAAGGCCGGCGTGGTGCCGCAACAGCCACCGGCGATGTTCACGAGCCCCTGTTGCGCGAAGTCGCGGATGATCGCCGCCATGGCCTCCGGGGTTTCGTCGTAGCCGCCCAGTTCGTTGGGAAGGCCGGCATTGGGGTGCACCGAGATCAACGCCTCCGAGGCGCGCGCCAGATTGGCCAGGTGGGGACGCAGCTGCTCGGCCCCCAGGGCGCAGTTGAGCCCCATGGTCAACGGGTTGGCATGGGCGGTGGCATGCACGAAGGCTTCGATGGTCTGACCGGAGAGAATCCGTCCACTGCGATCCGAAATGGTGCCGGAGATCATGATCGGCAAAGGATCGGGGCGACTCTCGTTGAAGGCGAGAATCGCGAAAAGCGCGGCCTTGCAGTTCAAGGCATCGAACACCGTCTCCACCATCAAGGCATCCGCCCCGCCATCCACCAAACCCCGGATCGCGGTGGTGTAGACATCCACCAGCGCAGCGAAGGTGACGTTGCGATAGCCTGGCTGGTTCACATCCGGCGAGATCGAGGCGGTGCGGTTGGTCGGACCCAGGATGCCGGCCACGAAACGCGGGCGTTCGGGTGTGGTCTGGGTGATCCGGTCCGCCGCCGCCCGTGCCACCCGCGCGGCGTGCAGATTGATCTCGTAGGCCAGCTCGGGCATGCCGTAATCGGCCAGGGATATGGCATTGGCGTTGAACGAGTTGGTCTCGATCAGATCCGCCCCGGCCTCCAGATAGGCGGCATGGATCCCCTGGATCACATCCGGGCGGGTCAGACAGAGCAGGTCGTTGTTCCCCTTGAGTTCGCCAGGATGGGAGGCGAATCGAGCCCCGCGAAAGTCGGCTTCGGTCAGGTCGTGCCCCTGGATCATCGTGCCCATGGCGCCATCCAGCACCAGGATGCGCTCTTTGAGCTGTTGGCCCAGAAGCGTGGATCGGTTCGTGGTCATGCGAGTTCCTTTTTTCGTTTTTTGATGATCTGGACCTTGTGAAAGAAGCATCTTTCTATCATGATAGGAGAGTCCCCGCCAGTCCTCACCCCCTCGGTCGGGCTGGGGGACTTCCAAACGTGCGTTGCTTGTCACTCTTTCGCATCAACTCAATCATTCCGATCCCGACAGGCTCGACGCAGAATCAACAGGAGGTCGATGGCATGCGGTTTTCCCGAATTTTCGCGACAACGGTGATGGCTTTGCTGGTCTTGGCGGTTCCGGGCGCGGAAAGCTCCTATAAGGAGGTCTACAAGAGCGGACGCTACACGGTTCGCAAGGTCGAAGGCACCTGCAAACTCGAGATCCTCCTCGCCAAGAACGAAAAGGATCATCAGGCGATTCTGGCCCTGTTTCCCTCCGAGGACTACTACGGCGAACTGTTCACCGAGCGCGAAAAGATCGGTCTGGCCCGCGACAAGGTTCTGATCTCCTTCGACAGCAGCAAACCACGCAGCATCCCCTTCGTCCCCGATGCCGATGCCAAGGACAGCTTCTGGCGCTGGCAATACCTGGAAGATACCCAGGAACTGCTCGCCATGATCCAAAAACGTGGCGAAATGCGCGTCAGCTTCTCCAATGGCACCAAAACTTTCGAATACGTCGTGCCCCTCAAGGGCAGTGGCAAGGCCGTGGCCGCGCTGCGCGGTTGCCGATAAGCGCCGTTCTCCACCCCGTTTCCGGGAGTCCGTGCGTCGCCATCCCGGACCCCCCGACCGTGGCCGGACCTGCCGGGTCATACGCCCCGTTTCCGGGAGTCCGTGCGTCGCCATCCCGGACCCCCCCCGACCGTGGCCGGACCTGCCGGGTCACACGCCCCAGAGCGCCCGATACCCCTGGATGGCCTCCAGATTTCCGGCCTGCGTCGCATCCCGGGCGAGCCATCCGATCAGATCCTCCAGCCGGGCGATGGCGATCACCGGTACGGCGTGGGTGGCCTGGATCTCCTGGGTGGCGCTGGTGGTTCCCGTGCCGCGCTCCTGGCGATCCAACGCGATCACCACCCCGGCCAGGGTTGCTCCGGCCTTTTGGATCCATTCGACCGATTCGCGAATCGAGGTGCCGGCGCTGATCACGTCATCGATCACCACGACCCGGCCCCGGAGCGGCGCGCCGATCAGGTTGCCCCCCTCGCCGTGGTCCTTGATCTCCTTGCGGTTGTAGGCAAAGGGGAGATTCAGCCCATGATCGCGGCTCAAGGCGATCGTCGTGGTCGCGGCCAGGGGAATCCCCTTGTAGGCCGGTCCGAACAGCATGTCGAAATCCAACCCGGAGGCGACCAGCGTGTCGGCATAAAAGCTCCCAAGACGGGAGAGCCGTTCGCCGTCGTGAAAAAGTCCGGCATTGAAGAAATAGGGGCTCGAACGACCGGCCTTGGTTTGAAAGGTGCCGAACCGCAACACCTCGGCCTGGATGGCGAAGGTCAAAAACCGTTCCGCCAGGGTGGATGGTGCGGGTGAGTCCGGTTGCATGGTCATGGCGAGGATCCATCGGCAAGATTGAAATGGGCAAAAAACCGGGAGAGTGTACGGCATGAACGAGGGAACTTCCAAGGGGGTGTTGATCGGTCTGGCGCTTTTGGTGGCCAATGCCTGGGCCCAGTATCTGTTGTGGTTCGGCGAGCAGGGTCTGATCCGGTGGCGGCATACGGAGAAGGAGTTGATGGCCGTGCGTGCCGAGGTTGGCGAGGTGGAGAACCGCATTCACGAACTCAAGGAGGAGATCCGGTTGTTGGAAAAGGATCCGTCCGCGGTCGAGGGGGTGGCCCGGCGTGATCTGGGACTGGTCTATCCGGACGAGATCATCTTCATCCTGCCGAATTGACGCGGTACGGGTTCGAAAGAGGAAAACGGTCGCGCGACCAGAATCATGGACCTGGACCCCGCATGTCTGCTCCTGAAACTCGACAAACCGGGGAGTCTGAATCGTTACCCATGTTGATCGCCCATCTGATCCATCGCCTCGACATCGGTGGCCTGGAAAAGGTCGTGGCCGATCTGGTCAACCATCTGCCCCACGATCGGTTCGACCACGCGGTGATCAGCCTGACCGAAATCACCGCGTTCAAAGAGAGACTCCACCATCCGCGCGTCACCTTTCATGCCCTGGGCAAGCGGCGCGGTCAGGATCCTGCGGTCTGGTGGCGCTATTGGAAACTGTTGCGACAGCTCAAGCCCGATCTCGTGCATGCCTGCAATCTGGCCACCCTCGAGGCCGCCATCCCGACCCGACTGGCCGGGGTCAAACGGTTCATCCACGCCGAACATGGCCGCGACAGCCACGACCCGGATGGCACCAAACGCAAATATCTGCTGCTGCGACGCTTTCTGATCCCCTGGGTGGATGGTTTCGTGCCGGTCTCCCGCGACCTGCACGAATGGATGCTCCATACCGTGCATATCCCGCCGGAGAAGATCCATCCGATCGTCAACGGCGTTCGGCTTCCGCCGGTTCCCAACCGGTCACGCCCCGGCCCCGATCCGAACCGACCGTTCACCATCGGTCATGTCGGGCGTCAGTGGCCCATCAAGGATCCGCTCAACCTGATCGAAGCCTTTTTCCAGTTGCGCCGGTCTTATCCGGAGACTCCGCTTCGCTTGATCCTGGTGGGCGACGGACCGGAACGACCGGCCATCGAGGCGCGCATCGCCGAGTATCGCCTCGCGGATACGGTTCATCTGGCGGGTTGGCAGAACGATGTCACACCATTCTGGGAGCGGTTCGATCTGTTCGTGCTCCCTTCCAGGGCCGAGGGAACCCCGCTCACCATTCTTGAGGCCATGGCCCAGTCCCTGCCGGTGGTGGCCACCCGCGTCGGCGGGGTGGGGGATCTGGTGGTGGACGGTCAAACCGGTCGGCTCGTGCCCCGCAACGATCCAGGCGCGTTGGCGGATGCGATCGGGGCGTATCTCTTCGATCCGGCCCGCCGTGCGATGCATGGCGCCGCCGGACGGGAACGGGTGGCGGCCCGTTTTTCCCAGGAGCGGATGATCGCCGCCTATCTGGCACTGTTTTTGGGTGTTTCGGTTACGAAAGATCAAGAATTTTGACAATTCTCTTTTTGATTTTTGACGTGAGAATGGCTATCCTGCCAAAATCCGATCCAAGATCCCGGCATTCATGAACAGCTCTGTCCGCGAGGGCAGGAGAGATCGAGCATGACCCCATCTTCCGACGCAACGCCACCGATCCCGCAACCCGACGGCACGCAGTCCGACGCGACGACGGAGCGTTCCGTCGCGCCCCAGGACGCACGGCGCCGGCGGTTGCTCAAGGGGTTGATCGGCGTCGGCACGGCGGTTCCGATGATCTTCACCCTGCAACGCAGCGGACGCGCGGCCTTTTTCGGCAGCAATCAGGCCTGTTTGAACGACATGCCCGATGCCAGCACCAGTGGCGATCCATGCCAGGCCACCGCGGACGACAAGGTGCGTCAGAATCGCAACTCTTTTCCCAATTACAGTGCACACAGCAATCCAGGGGACGCTCCAAATTACACCCTGACCGGCGTGGCCACGCCCAACGATGCCGATCAGTGTCTGGTCTACTTTCATCCGGATCTCGGCTGGTACACCACGGAAGATTCCGGCTACTATGGTCGGAATCAAGGCGGTTACAAGGTGATGACCCACAGTTGCTGGTCTTCCCTGCACAACACGCCCGGCGCGAAGGGTGATGCGACGGGACATCCTTTCTAATGACCATCTCCTTGGCCAATCCTGGGCGCTGGGTGGCGCGCGACGCCGAGCCCTGGCTTTTGGAGCGGTTCGGCGAAAGTCACGTTCTTTTCAACACCGCTTCCAACGACACCCATGTTCTCAATGCGTTGGCCATCGCCACGCTCGAGGCGTTGCGAGGGGCGCCGGCCACGCTTGCCGAGTTGTTCGACCGTCTTGATCTCGATTCCGACGATGCCGAGGTTGCCCAGGCCTATCCGCGTCTGTTGCGCGAGTTGGACCTGCTCGGACTGATCCAGCCCGTGGACGCATGAGGATTGGCGATTCGACCTTGCCGGAGCTGATGCGTCGTGCGCGCGGGTCCGGTCTGATCTGGCGGGTTGGTCCGTTTTTCGTGCGGTTGCGGAGTCGATCCGAGTCGTTCCTGGCGCTTTTTCGAACGTTGTATGCCGATCATCGGTTGTGCGAGGCGGATTGTGGCGAGGTGGTCGAGTTTCACATCGAACTGCGTCAGGATCGTTTCTTGCGGCGGTGGTGGCATCCACGGGTATTTTTCGATCTGGATGGTCCCACCGAGTTGTTGCCCTTTCCGTTGGATCATGCGTTTCCGTTGTTCGAATGGGGTTTCAATTTCGGCATCGCCTCCCGTGCCAACCGTTATTTGATGTTGCATGCCGGGGTGGTGGCGCGTGGGGATCGGGCTTTGATCTTGCCCGCGCTGCCCGGATCGGGCAAGAGCACCTTGTGTGCGGCGTTGGTGGCGCGAGGTTGGCGGTTGTTGTCGGACGAGTTTGGATTGGTGGAGCCGGAGCGCGGGTTCATGCAGCCGCTTCCCCGACCGATCGCCTTGAAGAACGAGTCGATTGATGTGATGCGTAAGTTTGCGCCTGGGGCGGTGATGGGTCCGGTGTTTCCCAAGACCCGCAAGGGGCGTGTGGCGCACATGAAGCCGCCGCTGGAGAGCGTGCGGGCTGAGGAGTCGTTGGCCTGTCCGGCGTGGGTGGTGACGCCCAAGTTTCGGCGTGGAGCGGCTTTGAGTTTGGATGCCATGGGTGAGGATCATGGTTTCATGCGTTTGGCCGGGCATTCGTTCAATTATGAAATGATGGGAGAGCGTGGGTTTCGGGAGGTGGTGCGCATGACGAGGCGGTGTCGGTTTTTTGAATTGACCTTTGGGGATCTTGGAGAAGCGGTGGATTGTCTGGAGAGGTTGGTGGAGGGGCAGGGGGAGAGTCGGGTGTTGGTTTGACGGTCGCAGGGACAGGGGATTGCAAGCTCCCCCTGTCTCCTGCAACCGTTCCATTCACCACCCCCCCCACTCCTCACACGCTCTCCAGACTCAGGCATGCCACATCCTCCTCCCGACACGCCGGCCACCTGGCTCCTGACCGCCTGGCTCACCCCCACCACCCTCCCGGCCATGCCCTCGGCCCGCCAGGAGGTCATCCTGCGCCTGGCACGCACCAACGGGATTCTCGCCGCGCTCGAAAAACGGCTGGAACGAGCCCGCTGCCTCGATCAACTGACCCCCCGTATCCAATCCATCCTCGAAGGGGCACGCATGGTCGCCCTGGATCGGGAACGGTCGATCCGCTGGGAGGTGGGACGCATCCAACGGGCCTTCTTCGGCACCGGACTGCCGGTGATCCTGCTCAAGGGGGCGGCCTACCACATGCGGAACCTTCCGTTCGCCGAAGGCCGCTTGACCGGTGACGTGGATCTGCTGCTTCCCCGCCAGGACCTTCCCATGGCCGAACAGACCCTGAAAGCCTGGGGCTGGATGACCGCACTGCCGGATGATTACGATCAACGCTACTACCGGGAGTGGATGCACGAACTCCCCCCCATGCGCCATCGCGACCGGTTGAGCGAACTCGATCTCCATCACGCCATCCTGCCGCGCACCGGACGACTGGTGACCGACTCGACCCCCCTGCTCGAGAACGTCCAAGAGGTGGCTGGCCATCCGGGGATCTGGACGCTGGCCCCGGCGGACATGCTCCTGCACGCTGCGGTGCATCTGTTTCATGATGGCGCTTTCGAACGCATGGCCCTGCGGGATCTGTTCGACCTGGATGGCATGCTGCGCCACTTTGGGGATCGGCCCGGCTTCTGGGAGGCGCTGCTGGAACGGGCCGAACGACTCAACCTGATCCGGCCCCTGGATCACGCCCTGTGGAGCTGCATGCGCTGGTGCAATAGCCCGGTCCCGGAGACGACACACCGCGAACTCGCGAAAAAGAGCAACACCCCACTCCACGCGCGTTTCATGCGCAACTATTTGATTCCGACCGTGATTCTGCCCAAACACCCCGACCAGCGCGGCCCCGATCCCCGGATCGCCGTGGCCGCCTGGCTGCTCTACACCCGTTCCCACTGGCTGCGCATGCCGATGAACCTGTTGATTCCCCATCTGACGCGCAAATGGACCCGGAGATGGTCGTTCCATGTGTGGCATCGTCGGACTGTTTGATCTGAATGGGACGCGGCGTCCGGATCCGGCGCGTCTCGAACGCCTGAACGACGCCCAGAGTCATCGCGGACCGGACGGCGCGGGCCGGATGATCGCGCCGGGTGTGGGGTTGGCCCACCGACGCCTGGCGATCATCGATCTGGCCGGCGGGGATCAGCCGATCGGCAACGAGGATGGCACGGCGTGGCTGGTGTTCAATGGCGAGATCTACAATTTTCTCGAGTTGCGCCAGGAGCTGGTCGAACTGGGTCACCGGTTCAAGACCCGCTCGGACTCCGAGGTGATCCTGCACGCCTGGGAGTCGTGGGGAAGCGACTGCGTGTCGCGCTTGAGCGGCATGTTCGCCTTCGCGATCTGGGATGAACAGGCGCGCGGACTCTTTTTGGCCCGCGACCGGCTGGGCATGAAGCCGCTTTATTACACACGGCATGCCGATGGCTGGCTGGGATTCGCCTCGGAGCTGGGGGGGATCGTGGCCGCGGACGAGATGACGCGACCCTGGTCGATCCAGGCGCTGGAGAGCTACTGTGCCCTCGGCTACGTGCCGGATCCGCTCACCATCCATCCCGATATCCATAAACTCCCGCCAGCCCACCATTTGTGGGTGCCGCGCGGGGGTGCCGGTGTTCCGGAACCATCCTGCTACTGGCGACCGCGCTTCGAGGTCGAACAGCCGCCGCGCGATCTGGACGCCGCCGCCGGGGAACTGCGCGAACGACTCGCCGCAGCGGTCAAAAGCCACCTGATCGCCGATGTGCCGGTGGCGACTTTCCTGTCCGGTGGACTGGACTCCTCGGCGGTCGCGGCCCTGATGGCCCGTTACACCCCGGATCCCCCGGAAGCCTGCACCGTCTCCTTCGCCGACCGCGACCACGACGAGAGCCGCCATGCGGCCCTCGTCGCCACCCGCCACGGTCTGCGCCATCATGTGGAGCGGGCCGATCCGGAACGGTTCGATCTGCTCGAAAGCCTGGCACGCCACTACGGCGAACCGTTCGGCGATCCGTCGGCCCTGCCGACCTGGCTGGTCTGCGGCATGGCGCGACAACATGCCAAGGTGGTGCTTTCCGGCGACGGCGGGGATGAGAATCTGGCCGGATACAGCCGCCATCGCGCCCTGCTCGCCGAGGAGCGGCTGCGCGGAACGGTGCCGGAGATGCTCAGACGGATTCTGTTCGGCTGGCCGGGGCGCTGGTATCCGAAACTCGATCGGGCCCCACGTTGGCTCCGGGCACGCAACACCTTGCGCTCGCTCGGCGGGAATTGGATCGACGCGGCCCTGCAAGCGGTCGAAATCATGCCGATCGAGGTCCGCCAGGGTCTCTATACCGATCGGGCCCGACGCGAATTGCAGGGATTCGAAACCCGCGAGATCTGGCGCGCCTACGCGACGGATGCGCCGGAACACCCCCTGTCACGCTTGCAGGCTCTGGATCTCAAGGGGTTTCTGGCCGGTCGGGTGCTCGTGAAGGTGGATCGCGCCAGCATGGCCCATGGCCTGGAAGTGCGCGCTCCGCTGCTCGATTACCAGCTGGTGGAGTGGCTCGCCGGGCTGCCGCCGGACTGGAAACTACATCAAGGAATTGGAAAATATCTCCTCAAACAGGCCATGCAACCCGTGCTGCCCGCAGAGATCCTCTGGCGCCCCAAACAGGGGTTCAACCTGCCGCTCGTGACCTGGACGCGGGGTCCGCTGGCGGGTCGGTTGCGGGATCCGGCTTTTGTGAAGACCCTCGCCGCCACCGGCTGGTTCGAACCTGGGGCGGTCACACGGATGATCGATCGCCATCTGGCCGGGAGACGGGATTTTTCCGCCGCGCTGTGGGCGTTGTGGATGTTGGCGGCATCCGCGCGACAGGCGGGTATGCGATAAACGTGCAGGATGGGGGGAAAGCCTCCGTACCTCCCCACCGTGGGAGTCGCTTCGGGTGATCCGCGGGAAAAAACCACACCGTTCAAAATCCTGGTTGCATGGGTCGCGCATGCTTGACATGATGATTCCACGTCGGGATGTATTGCTTCTCTTCGACATGGAGATTTGATAAGATTGCGTTAGCTCCACTTTG